>JAQCLA010000352.1 GCA_027592105.1 Pseudomonadota bacterium
AATCGCGATGATCCCATCCCCGAGACTTGGGCCACCGATGCCCAAGGGCGCCCCACCACCGATGCCCAGGCCGCGATGGGCGGGTTGATGCAGGCCATCGGCGGCCCCAAGGGTGCGGCCCTTGCCGTCAGCCTCGATCTCTTGGCCGCAGGTCTTGCCGGTGCCGCGATGCTGTCGGAAATCCCCGATACCCACGTCGATCCCGCAGCACAGCCCGGTTTGGGCCAGATGATCTTGCTGATCGATGCCGCCAGCTTGATCGGACCACAAGATCTGAGCGCGCGGATCAAGGATGCCGCAGCAATCCATGCGGCGACCCCACCCGTGGCCGGTGGCCCTGCCCCGCGCCTGCCCGGCGCGCGCGCCATTGCCGCGCTGCACAAGGCAAGGGCCGAAGGGATCGACATCCCCCCGGCCCTTTTGGACGAGTTGATGCGGCTGGCAGGTTAGGCCACCTCGGCGCTCTCGATGATCTCGCGCATGGCTTGAAGGAATTGCGCCACCTCGGCCTCGCTGTTGTAATGGCACATCGACACGCGCACGGCCGCATCAAGGCCCAAGGGCGTCAGGATATTGCCCGAGTAATGATCGGCCTTGCGGGTATGGGTGCGAATACCGCGCGCGCGTAGCTTGGTCACGACATCGGGGGCATCCATCCCCGCCACGCTGATCGACACCAACCCCTCGCGGCGTGGATTATCGACACCGCCCAAGATGGTGACCCCCTCCATCTCTGCAAGCCCTTTGAGATTGCCGATGCCGTGGATCATCGCATGGGTCAGCTCATGTTCAAGCTGGTGGATCGCCTCGCCTGCGGCGACGATGCGCGCGCGCCTGTCGGTGGCATCCGAGACCTGCGCGCCCAGCCAATCGAAGTAATCGACCACATCCGAAAAGGTGACGTAAGCGCCCGTGTCGCGCGTACCGAACTCCCACGGGTTGCCGGGTGCGTCGATCAAATGCTCATGCTTGATGGCATGCAGGCGCTCGCTGATCCATGCAACGCCATAGCCATGGCGCGAAAACACCTTGTAGGGCGAGACGACATAGCCATCGATATCATAGTTGGCGATATCGAGCCGCCCATGGGCCGCATGCTGGATACCGTCGACAATGATGATGCACTCGGGCGCGACCTTGCGGATCTCGGCCGCGACTGCCCCCACATCGACGCCCATCCCCGTGACAGGCGAGGTATGCAAAATCGTGGCGACTTTAGTGTCGGGAGTGATCTGCGGCGCATAGGCCGCGGCATCGACACAGCCCGTCGCATCATCATGGGCCACAAGGATATGCGGCTTGCCCGCGACCTCGGCCCAGTGCCGCGCAGCGCTTCGCGTGGCGGGATGCTCCAATGTCGAGCCCAAGACGCGCCCCGGCCCGGTGCCGACGATGGCGGTTCGGATCAGGCGAAACAGCAATTCCGTGCCGCTTTCGCCCACAAAGAATTGCCCCTTGGGCGCGTTGAAAAAGACGCGCATATCTTCCTTGGCCTTGTCGATGAAGGCGACAAGCGCATGGGCGGCGGGGTTATCGCGGCCCTGATTGTCGGGGATCGCCGCAAACTTGGCCGATGTCGCCACGACGCTGTTGAGTGTCAGCGCACCGCCAGCATTTTCGAAGAAAACGCGTGGCCCCTCGAAGGGGCAGCTCTCGACATGCGCAAAACGGCTACGGATCTCCGCGACCAGCGCCGGTTTATTGGTGATCATGTGAAATCTCCGTGATTTTGACGCTCAGCCGGGCATTTTCCATGTCGCCGTTGCATGAGCCGCAAGCTTCATCTCACCATCGTAAAGATGGCTTTCCATGAAGGAAATACTACGTCCGCGCTTGGTAAAGCGCCCCTCGCAGGTCACAAGCCCGCCTGCGACCGGGCGCATGAACTGCACCTTCATCTCGATCGTGGCACCGGGGCCTGCAACCTTGGCGACCAGATGGCCCATCGAGATATCCATGGCAGAGGCCATGACGCCGCCATGCAGCACCCCTTGGGGGTTTTTCAGCATGTCGTTGACCGCGAATGTCAGGCGACAGATCTCTTTGTCGGGATCGGCCGCCGCTTCGGGCAGATAGGCAAAGGACAGGCCCAGAAAGCGGGCGAAAAAGAACCGCTCAAAGGCCTGTTCATGATCATCCAAGGCGTGATCGAGGCGCGCACGCGCCGCGATCACATCGATTTGGCCCGGTTTGGTGTCACTCATCGGCCCTGTCACGCGCCGATGAAGTTGGGCTTGCGCTTTTCCATGAAGGCGCGGCGACCTTCGATGTAATCCTGGCTGTCGAAACATGCCTTCACGCGGGCCTCGCAACCCGCTAGATCACGCGCGCTTTCAGGGGCGACGGTTTGGCCCACGATGAATTTCACCGAACCCACGGTCATCGGTGCATTGCCCGCGATCATGCGCGCGGTCTCTTCGGCAACTTGGGCGACCTGATCGTCGGGCACGACCCGGTTGACCAGACCCATCACGCGGGCCTCTTCGGCGTCGAAACGGCGGGCGGTGTAGAAGATCTCCTTGGCGAAGGAGGGGCCGACCACATCGACCAGACGCTTGATGCCATAATAGCCATATCCCAGACCCAGCTTGGCCGCGGGCACCGCGAAACTTGCACCTGCGCCACAGATGCGCAGATCACAGCACAGCGCCAGCGCCATGCCGCCACCGATGCAAAAGCCGTCG
>JAQCLA010000353.1 GCA_027592105.1 Pseudomonadota bacterium
CCCGAAACATTGGGGCTAGGCAAAAAGACCCATGAAATTTTTGGCGGGATTTTTCTCGCATGCTGTTCCATAATAGCGCAGGGACATCTTGTGGGAGACGAATACCATGATCCATCACCTTCGCCGTGGCGTGGCCATTTGTGCGCTCAGCGCCGGGGCCGCGTTTGCTCAGCAGGCCAATATTTCCATCGGCATGGTGCTGGAGCCGCCGAACCTTGATCCGACGGCGGGTGCCGCAGCTGCGATCGACGAGGTGGTCTATGCCAATATCTTCGAAGGTCTGACGCGTTTCGGCCCCGATGGCGCGGTCAATCCCGGCCTGGCTGCGACATGGGACATCTCGGAGGATGGCACCGTCTACACCTTTGCCTTGCGCCCCGGTGTGACCTTTCACGACGGCACGACACTGACAGCCGATGATGTCGTTTTCACCCTCGACCGCGCCCGCGCCGAAGGGTCGACCAATGCCCAGCCCGGCCTGTTCGCCAATATCGTCAGCGCCGAGGCGATGGATGAGCTGACCCTGCGCGTCACACTGGATGGGCCCGATGGGGCATTCCTCTTCGACATGGCATGGGGGGATGCGGTGATCGTGGCCCCCGAAAGCGCCGAGAGCAATGCCACCAACCCCATCGGTACCGGCCCCTTCCGTTTTGCCAACCGCATCGAGGGCGACCGGATCGAGCTTGTGCGCAATGACGCCTATTGGGGCGAGGCCGTGGCGCTGGAAGCCGCGACTTTCCGCTTCATCTCGGACCCGAACGCCGCATTCGCCGCGATGATGGCAGGTGATGTCGACGCCTTCCCGAATTTCCCCGCCCCTGAGACGCTGGCCCAATTCGCCGCCGATCCGCGGTTTTCCGTCATCGTCGGCTCGACCGAGGGCGAGACCATCTTGGCGATGAACAATGCCCAAGCACCGCTTGACGATATCCGCATCCGCCAAGCCATCGCCCATGCGATCAACCGCCAAGATATCATCGACGGGGCGATGTTTGGCTATGGCACACCCATCGGCACGCATTTCGCGCCGCACAACCCCAACTATGTCGATCTGACGGGTCTTTCAGCCTATGACCCCGATGCCGCCCGCGCGCTTTTGGCCGAGGCGGCACCTGCTGGCCTGAGCTTGCGCCTTGCGCTGCCCCCGCCCGCCTATGCCCGCCGGGGCGGCGAGATCATCGCGGCCCAGCTGCGCGAAGTGGGTATCCAGACCGAGATCACCAATCTTGAATGGGCGCAGTGGTTGGAACAGGTCTTTCGCGGGCGCGATTTCGACCTGACCATCGTCAGCCATACCGAGCCGATGGATATCGGCATCTACGCCCGTCCCGACTATTACTTCCAATATGCGCGGCCCGATTTCGTGTCGTTGAACGAGACCTTGGCCACAACCTCGGACCCGGCGGCGCGTGCCGCACTCATGGTGCAGATGCAAGAGATGATCGCCGGCGATTACGTCAACGGCTTTCTGTTCCAGCTGGCCAAGACAGGTGTGGCCAATGCCAAGATCGACGGGTTGTGGGAAAACTCGCCCACACAGGCCAATGACCTGACCGGCGTGCGCTGGACGCAGTGACATCATCCGCGCCGCCCTGTCACAAGGGCGGCGCAACCGCATGCGGAGCCGCACCCATGACCAAGACCCAACAGGTGCTGCCCTTCGGCGACCCCGAGGTTTCCCGCCCCGATCCCGCGCGGCTGATCGCGGGTGATCCCGAACATCGCACATGGCTGACCGATGAGGCTCCCGGCCTGTGGTGCGGCGTCTGGCAATCGACCCCCGGCGCATGGCGTGTTGCCTATGATGAATGGGAATATTTCCACCTAACCGATGGGCTCTCGATCCTGACCCCAGATGGCGGCGATCCGATCACCTTGCGGCCGGGCGATGCCCATGTGATCCGCCCCGGTTTTACCGGCATTTGGGAAGTGGTCGAGACCACGACCAAGGATTTCGTCATTCGCCTCTAGGCTCAGGCAAAGTAAAACCCCGCGGGGGAGGACCGCGGGGTGATGTCATGCTAAAAAATCTTTGAGTATTCGAGGATCGGCCCGCCCTTGCAGGGGCGGGCCGTTTTCTTGGTCACATCGGCGGGATCGCAAAGAACATCGTCTCACCCGAGTGATCATCGACACCGTCATTGTCGGTCGACACCCACATTGTGCCATCAGCGGCAATCGCCAGACCTTCGACCTTGTCCAGCACGAAACCGCCGGTCGAGGTCAGGTAGGGGATCAGGTCGACAACTGTTTCCTTGGCCAGTACGGCAGGAGTTTCGCCCAAGGCTACCATGCCATCCATCGCAGACAGGGGAACGCGGGTGATCAGCTTGGTCACAGCCGAGCCTGCCAACTGGTTGTCACGCTCGACAAAGTAGAGGTAATCGCCATGGGCCACGATCTCCGACAGGCCGACCCAGCCGGTGGCGGGTTCGGTCAGCGGGTAGTGGATCACCGACCATTCCTTGCTGTCGGTGTTATAGCCCAAGACCTTGGCATGGTTGGCCGGGTCGTCGCGCCAGGGGCGCTGCACAGCCATGTAGAGCATGTCGCCGACGCGCGTGATGCCTTCGAAGCCAAAGCGGATTTCAACCGCCAGCAACTCGTTGGGCAGCGCGATGGATGTGCGGATCTCGCCATTGGCGCGGACATGATAGATCGCATGTGGCACCA
>JAQCLA010000354.1 GCA_027592105.1 Pseudomonadota bacterium
CGATTTTCATTCTACGTGAGCTAGAAACTTGGCGATGAAATGGAAAGTCACGATTTGGCGACGCGCGCGTGTCTGTGGCGATCTTGTCGCGCGCATCGCTTGATCGCGCAGCGCCCAGACCCCATTGTGAAAGCTATGGACCAACCCAACACCCCCTTTGCCGATTTGACCGGAAAGCTGTTGATCGCGATGCCTGGACTGGCCGATCCCCGCTTTCATGGTGGTGTGGTATTGATCTGCGCGCATTCCGCTGACGGGGCGATGGGCCTGATCTTGAACAAGCCGATGTCCGATATCGGCTTTTCGGATGTTTTGACGCAGCTGGGGATCACGAAACAGGCAATCACCCTCGAGATGCCCGTATGCTACGGCGGTCCCGTCGAAATGCGCCGTGGCTTCGTGCTGCACAGCACCGAGTATCGGTCCGATGATCGCGATCTTTTGGTGGTCAGCACCGATTTCGCCCTGACGGCCACGCGGGATATCTTGCGGGATATCGCGGCGGGCTTGGGCCCAAGACGGGCGATTTTGGCTTTGGGCTATGCGGGATGGGGCCCCGGCCAGCTTGAAGATGAGATCGGCGAGAACAGTTGGCTGACCGCCGATGCGCCGCCCGATCTGGTCTTTGCCCCCCGGTTTGAGGGCAAATGGGAGGGGGCGCTGGCCAGCCTTGGCATTTCCCCCATGACGCTTTCGTCACAGGCAGGGCGCGCTTGACGCAACCCTAGGCTAGCGCGGGGCAGGCAGCGCGCCCTTGTTGTAGGGCTGCCAATCCGAGATCTCGGGATAGAATTGTTTGCGCCAAGCCTTGACGCGCGGGTTCATGATGCGCCGCCACAAGGGCGGGATCATCGCGGCCATGGTCATCACCGGGTAGCCGAACGGAAGCTGGGGGGCTGCATCCTCGGTATAATTCTGCAACAGGGGAAAGCGGCGGTCTGGCTTGTAATGATGGTCGGAATGGCGCTGCAAATTGATCAAAAGCCAGTTCGACGCCTTATGCGCCGCGTTCCACGAATGGCGCGGCTGCACATGCTCATATTTGCCCTCGCCCAGATGTTTGCGCGTCAGCCCATAATGTTCGATGTAATTGGTCAATTCCAACTGCCACACGGCGATGGCGGCCTGGAAGATGAACAGCGCCACCCCCAGCCAGCCGCCCAAAGCGAATGCCAAGGTCACGAAAAGCCCCTGCAACAGCCAATAGCGCCAAAACGGGTTTGCCGGGTCTGTCCATGCCTTGCCGCGCCGCGCCAGCATCGCCTTTTCCGCCTGAAAGGCACTGATCAGGCTGTCGCGCAGCACGCGGGGGAAAAAGCGGAAAAACCCTTCGTTGTAGCGTGCGGTCACCGGGTCGCGGGTCGTGCCGACATAGCGGTGATGGACCAACAGATGCTCGGAGCGGAAATGTGAATACAGCACGCTCGCCAAAAGCAGATCGGCCAACCAGCGTTCCAGCCTGTTTGTTTGGTGCATCAGTTCATGGGAATAATTGATCCCGATCGTACCGGAAATCACGCCAACCCCGAAGAACAGGCCAAAGGCCTCGGCGGTGGATAGGGTCTCGCTTTGCGTGACGAAATGGATCAGCGCGAAGATCGTCACAAGCTGGAGGGGGAACCACACCAGCGTCACCAGCCGATACCAAAACAGATCAGCCACGGGTGTGGCGGGGTCGGCATTCTCGAGATCCAGCCCCATGGCCAAATCGAGCAAGCTGAACAGCCACCATGTCATCAGCGGCATTGCAAGAAGCCACCATCCCCCTTGTCCCGCGACAAAGGCGATCAACGGAAACAGCGCCAGTGACATCCAATAGGGCAGGGCGCGGGCAAATTTTGCGACATGTGCTGCGGGGATCATGGCCGGTCTTTCCTTTCACCCATTGGCTATGCTTTGCGCGTGGGGCGCTTTTGGTCAATCCTCTGGCCATGCGCCTTGAGCCAGATCCCATGCCTTGCGCATCACTGTAGGCAGGTTTGCGGGCCGGAATATGGCGCGCGGAAGAAATTCCCCGCGATCAGGTGTCGCATCTTGGCCAACACACGCCAGCCGCAGCGCCAGCCGTAGATGGAAATGGGTGAATGTATGGCGCACCTCGCGCGCCGGGTCATGCCAAACCGTGGCAAGCGGCGGGGCCTCGGCCGGGGGTGTTTCGGCCCAATCGCTGCCGGGCCAGCCAAGCATGCCGCCCAAAAGCCCTGTCTCTGGCCGTGTCTCAAGCAGCATCGCGCCATCGGCGCGCCGCACGAGATAGGCGATGCCATGGCGTGTCGGAACGCGTTTCTTCGGCGCTTTGCGTGGCAGTTCGGCGGCGATGCCCATGGCGCTTGCCCCGCACATCACTCGCAAGGGGCAGATGCCGCAGGCGGGGCTGCGCGGTGTGCAGATCGTGGCACCCAGATCCATCACCGCTTGCGCATAGCAGCCGGGCCGCTGTGCGGGGGTCAGCCGTGCGGCCAGATCCTTCAGAATCGGTTTGGCGCTGGGCAGCGGCACTTCGACGGCGAAAAGCCGTGCCAGCACGCGTTCCACATTGCCATCCATCACCGCCGCCGGGCGGTCAAAGGCGATGGCGGCGATTGCCGCGGCGGTATAGGGGCCGATGCCGGGCAGGGTCAAAAGCCCTGCCTCATCGCTGGGAAACCGGCCGCCATGTTCTTGGGCCACAACG
>JAQCLA010000355.1 GCA_027592105.1 Pseudomonadota bacterium
AACCGACGATGATATTGGCCTCGGGGTCAACCTCTTCGCGGATGCGGTTGGCCGCCTCGTCAAGCTCGAAGAGGGTCAGGTCATAGCCGCCGGTGATATTGATCAGAACACCGCGCGCGCCCTTGAGGCTGATTTCATCCAAGAGCGGGTTGGCGATCGCCTTCTCTGCCGCTTGCAATGCGCGGTTCTCGCCATCGGCTTCGCCCGTGCCCATCATCGCCTTGCCCATTTCGTTCATCACGGCGCGGACGTCGGCGAAATCGAGGTTGATCAGACCGGGGCGGACCATCAGGTCGGTCACGCCCTTAACGCCCTGATAAAGCACATCATCGGCCATGGCGAAGGCTTCGGTGAAGGTGGTCTTTTCGTTGGCCAGACGGAACAGGTTCTGGTTGGGAATGATGATCAGCGTATCGACGACTCTTTGGAGCGCCTCGATGCCCTCATCGGCTTGGCGCATGCGCTTGATGCCTTCGAACTGGAAGGGCTTGGTCACGACGCCCACGGTCAGTACACCCAATTCGCGCGCGGCCTGCGCGATGATGGGCGCGGCCCCCGTGCCCGTACCGCCACCCATGCCGGCGGTGATGAAGGCCATGTGCACACCGGCCAGATGATCCACGATCTCTTCGATCGACTCTTCGGCAGCAGAGGCGCCGACCGCGGGGCGCGCACCAGCGCCCAACCCTTCGGTGACGCGCGAACCCATCTGGATGCGGGCATTGGCACGCGACTGCGCCAGCGCCTGTGCATCGGTATTGGCGACCACGAACTCGCACCCGTCGAGGTTTTGGTCGATCATATTGTTGACCGCGTTGCCCCCGGCCCCGCCCACGCCGAACACAGTGATCCGGGGCTTCATGTCCGGTTGGCCTTTGGGCAACATAAGATTGAGTGTCATGGGTCTGTCCGCCTGTATGTGATCTTATTTGCGATCAATGTTCGATATGGCGCCGATCTTTACGTCGTGCTGCCGTTTTGCCTCTGATTTCCGAACATGCTACCCGTTTCCGGGCAGCCCGTCACGCGAAAATTCCAATTTTTACGCGAAATATGGGGCGGAAATCCGCCGATTTCCCACGCTTTTGCGGTGAAACACCAGATACGGGGGCTACCAGTTTTCGCGCAACCATTTGGCCGCCCGCTTGAAGCTGCGCGCGGGCAGGCGTTCGGCGGGTGTCTCGAAGTCCCACCACTCGTCTTGCGGATAGGCCGCAAACAGCGCCAAGCCCACAAGCGAGGAGAACGCAGGCCCCGCCGCCGACTGTGGCAAACCCTGCACCCTAAGCGGTCGGCCGAGCCGGACCTGATTGCCCAAGATACGGCTGGCCAGCCCATCGAGGCCGGGGATCTGGCTTGCCCCGCCGGTCAACACGATGCGTTGGCTAGGCAGATGATCAAAGCCAGCCGCATCAAGCCGCACCCGCACCTCTTCCAAGATTTCTTCAACGCGGGGGCGCATGACGCCGATCAACTCGGCGCGGGTGGCGGTGCGCCGGTCATGGTGCCAATCGCCGGTCGCGCCGGTCAACTCGATGACCTCGCGGTCATCAAGCCCGGTCGCGATCACGCCGCCAAAGCGGCATTTGATCCGTTCCGCATCGGCCATCGGGATTTGAAGCCCTTGGCTGATATCGCTTGTGACATGATCGCCCCCCATGCGCACCGTATCGGCATAGATCATGTGTTTCTTGATGAAGATCGACAGGCTGGCGGTGCCGCCACCCAGATCGATACAAGCGGCACCCAGCTCTTGCTCGTCTTCCACAAGGCTGGAAATCCCCGCCGCATAGGGCGCGGAAGCCAGACCCGCCAATTCCAGATCGCAGCGTTTGACACAATGCAGCAAGGTCTCGATTGCCGTGGCCTCGATCGACAAAAGATGCATGTCCACCGATAGCCGGTTGCCGACATGGCCGCGCGGATCGGTCAGGCCGCTGCGATGATCGAGCGCGAAATTGACCGGCTGGGCATGCAGCGCTTCGCGCCCTGCCCCCAGATCAGGCAGATCACAGGCCGCCAGAACGCGGGCGACATCGGCGTTTTCGACCGTGCCGCCGCCAATATCGACCTCACCCTCAAGCCCATAGCTGCGCGGACGGCCGCCGGCGAAGGACACGATGACATGATCGACGCGGACCTGTGCCATTTTCTGTGCTGCTTGCACGGCTGTACGAATGGCGCGTTCGGTTTCTTGCAGGCTTTCGACATCACCAAAGCGCACACCGCGCGAGCGTGTCGTGGCCGCGCCAATGATACGCACGCTGGCTTGGCCCGCCATCGCACCGATCCCCTCGGCGGGGGATGCGATTTCGGAGGAGTCGAATTTCAACACAAGGCACGAGACCTTGTGGCTTCCGATATCGAGAACCGCCACGACACCGCGCTTGAGCGCATCTTGTCGCTTTGCCCGCATCGCACGTTGCGCATGATAGAGCGTGTTCATCCGCTTTGTTCTCCGGTCGGGTTTGCCCGCGCGCGGATACGCTCTTGGCGCAGCGCCTCCATCGCGGCGGGGCTCAGGGTCACACTCACACGCTCAGCGTCGCGCAGATCAAGGCGGACCACATCGCGGTTCAAAATATCAGTGGCATCATGCAGCCCCAGCGCGCGGTCGAGGGACTGAACAGCGCCCTGCTCAGGCAACAAGA
>JAQCLA010000356.1 GCA_027592105.1 Pseudomonadota bacterium
GAAGCCGTGGAAGCTGAAGCATTGTCCGACCGCCGGGATGGTCTGCGCCTCATGGATCACAAGGCCCGCGACGGTGTTGGCCTCGTCATCGGGCAGTTGAAACTCGGTCGCGCGGTTGAAATCGCGAATCGTCATCGCCCCGTCGATCAGGAAATTGCCATCGGCAGCCGGTGCCAGCATCGGCGCATCGGGAATGTCGAATTCATCGGTGATCTCGCCCACGATCTCTTCGAGGATATCTTCGAGCGTGATCAAACCACGCAGCGCGCCGTATTCATCGACCACCAGCGCGAAATGCGTATGACGCTTGAGAAACTGCTTGAGTTGGTCGTCAAGCGTGGTGGTCTCGGGGATGAAATAGGGTTTGACCGCCACATCGGTGATCTTGAAATTCTTGATCCCTGCGATGCCTTGGGCATCGGGGCCGCGCACCAGCGCGTCGATGGCACGCAAGAGATCCTTGGCATGGACCACGCCCACGATATTCTCCTGTTCGCCGCGATAGACGGGCAGGCGGGTATGAGGCGATTGCAGTGCTTGGCTGAGAATATCCTCGGGCTCGGCATTGGCATCGATCATCTCGATGCCCGAGCGGTGCAGCATGATCTCTTCCACGGTGCGCTCATGCAGGTCGAGCGCGCCCAAAAGGCGGTCGCGCTGTTCCTTGCCCACACGCCCCTCGGAATGCCCAAGCGAGAGCGCGCCCATGATCTCTTCATGGACGGACAGCATATTGGCCCCCGCATCGATGCGCACACCGAAGATCGCCAAGACCGCGCGCACCACATAGCGCACAACGGCCACGACAGGGGCCATCACCGCGATGACCAGCGCGATCGGGCGCGCCACGCGGGCGGCGGTGCGTTCGGGGTCGTTGATCGCGTAAGTCTTGGGCAAAACCTCGGCAAAGATCAGCACAAGCGCCGTCATGACCAGCGTGGCCAGCGCAATGCCGCCCTCGCCGAAAAGCGTGGTCAGCAATGCCGTGGCAAGTGATGTGGCAAGGATGTTGACAAGGTTGTTGCCCAGCAAGATGCCGCCGATCAGCCGCTCGCTATCCTCTTTCAGCAGCAAGGCTTTTTGCGCGCCTTGCGTGCCCAGATCCTCGCGGTCGGCCATCGAGCGCAGCTTGCCGCGCGAGGCCGCCGTCAAGGCTGTTTCCGAGCCGGAGAAAAAAGCCGAGCAAAACAGCAAAAGCACGATCACCCCGGCGGTGATCCATGTGCTGGGGTCGGACAGGCCCGCGAAACTGTCTGTCATGGTGTTTTCCATGGCGCGGTTATGGGGCTTGCGTGGCTTTGCTTCAAGTGGCGGCGCGCAAGGCAGGGGGCGATGTTGCAATCACGGCGCGGGGCATTGCTTTTGTTCAGGCTTTTGTTTCGGGGGCTCTGCCCCCGGGCGCCGGTGGCGCCTCCCCCGGAGTATTTGTGAAGCAAAGATGGGTTGGTCACTCCTTGGCCATGGGATGGCGGTCGAGCACGAGGCGCTTGAGCCGTTCGTCGAGGATATGGGTATAGATTTCGGTGGTGGCGATATCGGCATGGCCCAGAAGCGTTTGGATCGCGCGCAGATCGGCGCCATTGTGCAACAGATGCGTGGCGAAGGCATGGCGCATGCTGTGCGGCGTGATGCAAGTACGATCAAGGCCAGCGGCGATCGCCAATTCCTTGATCAAGGTGAAAAAGCGCACCCGTGTCATATGCCCCGCCACCCCGTGGGAGGGAAAAAGAAAGGGTGAGGTTTTCGCGCCGCTTGCCTGTTTGCGCGCCTCTTGGGCGGCATCGCGATGGGCCAGCCAGCTTGTGATCGCCGCACGGGCCGGGCGCGAAAGCGGCACGAGGCGTTCCTTGTTGCCCTTGCCGCGCACCAACAGCATCTGCGGATCACCGCGCACCGCCGCGACCGGCAGGCCCACCAATTCCGACACGCGCAGGCCCGTGGCGTAAAGCACCTGCATCAAGCAGCTATTGCGCGCCCGATCCGAGGCCGTTTTTCCATGTGTTTCAGCGGCCGCCAAAAGCGCATCGACATCCCCCATGCTCAGCGCATCGGGCAGGCGCATGTCCTTGGCCGGGCCTTTGATCTGCAACACAGGATTATCGGCACGCCAGCCCTCTTCATGGGCGAAGCGGTAGAGCTGCTTGAGCGCGGAAAGACGCCGCGCCCGTGTGGCCGGTGCAAGGCCTGCGGCATCCATCTGGGTCAAATATGCCTCGAGCATGGCGCGATCGGCTTGCGCGAAGCCAGCGCCGCGCCGGGCGAGATAGGCCTGCGCATCCTTGAGGTCGCGCCCATAGGCCAGCTGCGTGTTGCGTGCGGCCCCTTGCTCGGCGGCTTGCGCGGCAAGAAAGGATGCGATCCATCTGGTGTCCGTCGCGGTCATTGGCTGGGCGCAGGCGTGAGCAAAAGCAGTTGCAGCGCTGAGCGGCGGGCGAGATCTTCGAGCCCCACGCTGCGCAACAGCGCCAGCGCATCGGTGATATCGGATGGATCGCGCGCCTTGTCCGAGAGCACCAGCGTCGCGCGCAACATCGCCTCGCCCAAGCGGTCATTGCGCAAGAACCAGCCATAGCGATGTGCCGGAATCGGGTCGACAAAGGCCGCGGCAACCGCGTGCGTCGTCAGATCGGCATTTTGTGGCGGCGG
>JAQCLA010000357.1 GCA_027592105.1 Pseudomonadota bacterium
TCGTGCCAATAGACCAGCGGCCAATTATGCACTAACAATCAAACCGGACCAGTCAGAGCAGGCTAGGCATCGGCAGGCATCGGCACGGTCTGAAGCGTCAGCGTGCCTTGGGGTGTGCGTTCAGACAAGCGTGGCTTCCGTTGCCGCACGCAATTCGGCTTCGCTCACGCCATCGGCCAGCTCCAAGAGCTTCAGGCCGCCGGGAACAACCTCGAGCACGCCCATATTGGTGATGATGAGGTCAACCACACCCGTGCCGGTCAGCGGCAGGGTGCAGGATTTCAGCACCTTTGATTCGCCATGCTTGTTGGCGTGATCCATGACGACGACCACGCGGCCCACGCCCGCGACCAGATCCATCGCGCCGCCCATGCCCTTGACCAGCTTGCCGGGGATCATCCAATTGGCCAGATCGCCGGTTTCCGACACTTCCATCGCGCCCAGGATCGCCATGGCGATCTTGCCGCCCCGGATCATGCCAAAGCTCGTCGCGCTGTCGAAATAGGCGGTGTGCGGCAGTTCGGTGATCGTCTGCTTGCCCGCATTGATGAGGTCGGCGTCTTCCTCACCCTCGTAGGGGAAAGGCCCCATCCCCAGCATCCCGTTTTCCGATTGCAGCGTCACGGTGATGCCCTCGGGGATATAGTTCGACACCAAGGTCGGAATGCCGATGCCAAGGTTCACATACATCCCGTCGCGCAGTTCTTTTGCCGCGCGGGCGGCCATCTGGTTGCGGTCCCAAGCCATTATGCGGTCTCCCTCTGGCGAACGGTGCGTTGCTCGATCCGCTTTTCGTGCTGCCCTTGGATCAGGCGGTGCACATAGATGCCGGGCAAGTGGATGGTGTCGGGATCAAGCGAGCCTGTCGGCACGATCTCTTCGACTTCCATGATGCAGATGCGCCCACACATCGCGGCGGGCGGGTTGAAGTTGCGGGCGGTCTTGCGGAACACGGCGTTGCCGGTCGCGTCGGCCTTCCAAGCCTTGACGATGGCGAGGTCGGCAAAGATACCCCGCTCAAGGATGTAATCCTGCCCGTCGAAATTCTTCACCTCTTTACCCTCGGCAATCACGGTGCCGACACCGGTCTTGGTGTAGAAACCGGGAATGCCAGCGCCGCCTGCGCGCATGCGCTCGGCCAGCGTGCCTTGGGGGTTGAATTCCAGCTCCAACTCGCCCGAGAGATACTGGCGCATGAATTCCGCGTTCTCGCCCACGTAGGAGGAGAGCATTTTCTTGATCTGCCGGGTGGCCAAAAGCTTGCCCAGACCGAAATCATCGACGCCCGCGTTGTTCGAGGCCACGGTCAGATCCTTGGTTCCCGCCGCGACGATCCCGTCGATCAAAAGCTCGGGGATGCCGCACAGGCCAAAGCCGCCCGCCGCGATCAACATGCCGTCAAACAGCACGCCATCCAGCGCTTCCTTGGCCGAACCATAGATCTTTTTCATGCGGATACCCTCCGAAAACCTGTCGCGCGCACCCTGCCGCCGCAATGCGGCGAAGTCAACGCGGCGCTCAGTGATCCAGCGCCTCTTCCATCTCGGCAATCAGCGTCGCGCAATAGGCCTCAAACCGCGGGCCGGGCTGTTGGCTGTCGATCCGCTCTTTCAGCGGGTCGGGGGCGCGGATGTCGCTGCCTGAAAGCGTTTCCAGCACCGCATGGCCGCAAAACGGCACATGGGCCTCGGAATAGCCGCCCTCGTGTGTCAGCATCAAACGCCCCTCGCACAGATCGGCGGCCGCCTCCATCACCATGGCGGTCATCGCGCGGAAGGTGTCGGCGCTTGCCATCATCCGCCCCAAGGGATCGACGCCCGAGGCATCAAATCCGCAAGCGACCACGATGGCATCGGGCTGAAAGGCATAAAGCTGGGGGATCACCAGCCGCTCGAAGGCCTCAAGATATGTGCTATGCCCACCGCCCGGTGGCAGCGGGATATTCAGGTTGAAGCCCGCGCCTGCACCCGCGCCGCGATCTTCGAAATCGCCACTGTCGCGGGGATAGTTGCGTTCTTGATGGATCGAGATGGTCAGCGTATCGGCGCGTTCGTAATAGATGGCTTCCGTTCCGTTGCCGTGATGCACATCCCAATCGATCACCGCGACCCGATGGGCCAGCCCCGCCGCCCGCGCCGCCTCAACCGCGATGGCGATGTTGTTCAAAAGGCAAAAGCCGTTGGGGAAATCGGGCAAGCAGTGATGGCCCGGCGGGCGCGACAGCGCATAGGCATTATCAAGCCGTCCGGCCAGCACATCGAAAAGGGCCGCCTTGGTCAGCCCGGCGGACAGCGCCGCGATCTCGTAGCCGTCGGGGCCAAAGGGCGTACGCAGGCCCAATTCGCCGCCACCTTCGGCGCATTTCTGGCGGAATGTGTCGATATAGCTGGCCGGATGAATGCGCAGAATATCCTCATGCGTGGCGGGGGCGGCGCTGGGGGTGGCCAATTCACCCATCAGCCCCGTCACCTCGACTAGATTGCGAAAGCGGCGCTTGGTCTCGGGGTTTTCGGGCAGGCCCGCGCCACTGGCGGGCTGCATCAGCCCACCGACAGGCACCAGAAAGCTGTAATTGCCCCCCGAGTGCCAAAAGCACCGCTCGTTGTAGAAAAAACCCGTGCGCATGGTGATTGTCCCCTATT
>JAQCLA010000358.1 GCA_027592105.1 Pseudomonadota bacterium
GCACCATCAGATCGGGGCCCATAACGGATGCATCGCCCGGCCAATTTTCGACATCGGTGGTGATCGTCAATTGACCGCCGGGCTGGATGCCTTGCACCAAGATCGGCTCGAGGATCGCGCGGCTGGCATAGACCCCTGCCGTATATCCGGCCGGGCCCGATCCGATGATCAACAGGCGGGTGTGGCGGGCGTTCTGGCTCATGGTCTTGCTCCTTGGATGCTTCGCCTGTCGCTTGGAGCGCGGCGCAGTTGCCTGTGGGATATAATTCGGACAGTCCCCGGGCGAAAGCCCTGCGGCACGGGGTTGCACGCGCGGTCGGAATGATACATTTATTGCGCAAGTGTGAAATAAAATTGCGCAGATATTTGTAACGCGGTTCGAATCGCAATCCGCGCCTGGGGAAATGCAGCAGATGGCACAGACAAAGCTCGATCCGATCGATCGTAAGATCCTGTCGGAATTGCAAGACGACGGCCGAATGACCAATGTCGAACTGGCCAAGCGTGTTGGCATATCCGCGCCCCCTTGCCTGCGGCGCGTGCGCACCTTGGAAGAGGCGGGCTATATTCGCGGCTATCACGCCGATGTCGACCCAAGGCTTTTGGGCTTCGAGGTGCAGGTCTTTGCCATGGTAGGGCTGCATAGCCAGGCCGAAGCGGATCTGGTCGCTTTTGAGGAACGCTGTCGCGATTGGCAGCTTGTGCGCGAGTGCCACATGCTCAACGGCGAGATCGACTTCATCCTGAAATGCGTGGCCCCCGATCTGTCGACCTTTCAGCGCTTCTTGACGGGCGAGCTGACGGCCGCACCCAATGTGGCCAGCGTGCGCACCTCGCTGGTGATCCGCGGCTCCAAGGACACGCCGGGCGTGCCCTTCGATGTGGTCGAAGAGCGCGTGGCGCAAAACATCTAAATCCCAAGCTGTACAAGGCATGAAAAAAGGGCGGCCATTCTGGCCGCCCTTTTTGCAAGCGAGCGCATCGGTTGCGCTGACGCGGTCCGCCTTATCCGGCGGCCTTCAGCAAGGCCGGCTTTGCCGACCGCCGCTTGGCGCGCTTTGCGCGGGCCCAGGGCATTTCGATTTGTTCTTTCTTGGCTTCGACCAGAACCGTTTTCATCCAACGACGCGTTTTCATCTGCCTTGTCCTTTGTGCCTGTATGTATCGGTTTGCCCGTTTCCGGGCTTGAAACAGAATGTGCACATTCTTTCCGGCAGACTTACGGCAAACTTCTCAACGCGGGGTAAATGCGCGCGGCCATTTTGTGGCGTGGCCGCCAGCACGATCCGCCATATTTTCTTGTGGCTTTCCGGCAGGCGCTTTTCCTTCACGCGCGGATCGGGGCAAAGTTGGGGCAGACTTCGACCAGAAGGTGCCTGATTTGTCCGGCTACAGCGACAATTCGGGCGATGCTGCCCGATTTCGCAGCATTCAGAGACGAATCACCGAGATCAGCCGCCCGTAATCGGCCTCGCCGCGATGGGTGGCGCGGCGATAGGAATAAAACCGCGCCTCATCGCTATAGGTGCAGTGACGCGTCCATTCCGCCGAGGCGATGCCAGCTCCGCGCAAGCGCATCAGCCCATAGCCCGGCAGATCGAACAGGTAGCGCCCCGCTTGGCCATTGATGAAAAAGCGCGCGCTATCGGGGTCTTCGTCCAAGAAACGCTCGAGGAACTCTTGCCCGACCTCATAGGCGCGTTGGCTGATGGTCGGGCCGATGACGGCGTGGATATCGTCCAATTGCGCGCCTGCGGCCAGCATCTGGTCGATCGTTGCCTCAAGCACGCCATCAAGCGCGCCTTTCCAGCCCGCATGGGCGGCCCCGATCACCCCCGCTTTGCGGTCTGCAAACAGTACTGGCTGGCAATCAGCGGTCAGGATCGCAAGCGCAAGGCCGGGTGTATTGGTGACGATCGCATCGGCGCGTGGCCGGTCGTCCGGGCGATCGTGCAAGGTTACGGCCGTTGCGGAATGAACCTGATGCACACTGATCAGCCGGTCGGGCGACACGCCCATCGCATCGGCGACACGGTCGCGGTTCATCGCAACGATCTCGGCCTGATCGGAGGAACCGCCGCCGCAGTTCAGCCCTTCGAAGATTCCCGATGAGGCGCCACCGCGCCGTCCGAAAAAGCCATGCGCCACGCCATCGAGCAGCGGTGAGGTGACGATGTCGAGGGTCAGTGTCACGGTCATGGTGGGCCGGGATCCAAGGCAGGGGGCAGCGGGCTACCCTCAGGTGTCAGGGCAAGCACTTTGAAAAGGTGGCCCATCTCATCGGGGTGCGTCAACCGCTTGTGCGCGGCGATATGCGATTGCAGGGCCGCACCGCCCAGTGATCGGGCAAGTTTCTCGGCCCTTGGCGTTATCCCGAGGCGTTCGAGAAACACCCCTTGCGGGCAAAGCGCGCTGGCGCGCGCCGGCAGGGCGGCCTTGGCAATCGGGCCAAAGGCGACATGGGCCGTCAGATCGGTTTGGCCCGGTGTGGCCAAAGGGTCGACATAGGCGTGGGCGGCAAGCGCCTGAAACGTATCGCCGCGGCTATCGCGCTCACCATAATCGATGATCAGCGCGGCCCCGCCATGGGTGGCGATGCGACGCCCGATTTCGCCCGCAAGCGCTGTGGCGGGGGCGCAG
>JAQCLA010000032.1 GCA_027592105.1 Pseudomonadota bacterium
GGCCTGAGTTTTGACTGGCTGGATTAAGAAGGGAGATTGAGATGCGATCTGTTGAAGCCCGCATCCGCTCGAAGATTGAGCGAACTGTATTGCCATCTGCCGGGCATGGGGATGGCGGCGGCGCATGGAGGTCGGCGAGTTCGGCACGGTCCGGGATCTGGCGATCGCTGTGAGCCTCGCAGAGCGTCATGTCAGCAGGCAGTTGCGGCTGGCTTATCTTGCGCCGGATGTACTGAAGCGGCTGGTATTTGGCCGAGAGGTGTCTGCGGTGACTGTGATGCAGTTGTCGGATTGCGCGGGATTGCCGTGGGCGGATCAGGCCGGCGTGGTGTTTGCTGGCCGTGTGCAAGCGCCTCGGCGTGATGCGGACAATAGGTAGTTTACTTGGCCTTCCAGACGTCGTGTTCATCTTCGCTCCATAATGGCTTCGATGAACCACACCCCCCAGGCTCAAACCCCTAAATCTGACCGCTGGGCGCTTACGTCAGAGACACTACGGGCAAGTGCGCAGTCGCGCCGGGCATCGGCGCAAATACGGATCGCGCACAGAACGGATGGGCAGCGCTCGCTTCTGGAACACCTTGATGGACGAGCATACCGATATATTGCACGGCTAGCGCGCATTTCTGGTGACCCGCGGGATTAAACCCTTTCGCCCGTGCCATCCTTGTGGATCGTCACGCCAAAATCGCGCAAAGCCGTCGCTGCTGAGATCAGTCCATCGGCCACATCGCGAGCCACCAAGGCTGTTGCACGCAGGGATGCATCGCCATACCCCCCTCCAGAGGGACCGACAGCAATCAGCCGATCACCTGCCTTGACGCGGGCATAGGGCACTTTGGAAGGCAAGGCGCGTACCGTTCCATCAGCAGCAACCAACGTCAGAGATGCAGTATGTCCATCGGACCCGCCCTGAAACCCCCACGGGGCATGCGCGTGACCATCGCCTTCGATCGAAAAACCCGCATCGGCCAGAAAGCGGAACTCGCGGATCGTACCAATGCCGCCGCGCCAAGCGCCGGGGGCCATGGATTCCTCGCGCAGCTCATACCGTTCGATCCGCAGGGGAACGTGGCTTTCGATATCCTCAACCGGATTGTTGCGGGTGTTGGCATAAAGCGTATCCACCGCATCCATGCCATCCTTGCCAAAGCGCCCGCCATAGCTGCCTTCCATGATCTCCATATGCACCCAATGATTACCGTGGTTCAGACCCGACAGCGCCACCACCCGCAAATTGCCGATCCCCGCCGACACCTGCTGCGGCACGGCCAGTGCCAGCGCCTTCATCACCGTATCGGCCAGCGCGTTGCCCGAACAGAATCGCGCAATCACGGGGGCGGGAAAGATCGGGTTGGCAAGGCAGCCCAAGGGGGCCACAATGGTGATAGGCCGCGTCAGCCCTTCATTCTGCGGCACGGGACCCACCACGGCCGCATCCAGCAGGATCGACCGCACGGTCAGCCAGACCGCGCAATCCACAGTGCCAACCAGCGGCATATTGATCGGCTTATCCGGGACCTGCGGTGCCGTGCCCGTCAAATCAACCGTCAGCGCATCGCCCCGAACCTTGACCGTGGCGCAGATTGTCAGGTTGCTGCGCCCGGGATCTGGGTCATCCAGAAAGCCGTCGATCTGGGTTGAGGCGCTGTAATCCCCATCAGGCAGGGCACTGATTGCCGCACGCAGACGTCGTTCCGAGTAATCCATCAGGTCGTCGGCCGCCGCCTGCAAGGTGGTAAGCCCGTGTTGCGCGATCAGCGCAAGCATCCCCTGTGCGCCGATGTGTGACGCCTTCACCTGCGCTTCCATATCGCCCACAACCAGTTCTGGAGCGCGGATATTGGCGCGCAGGATATGCCAGACAGGATCAACCCTTCGGCCCGCATCATAGACCTTGATCGCCTTGAACTGCAGCCCTTCGGCATAGGTGTCAACCGCATCGACAATCCCGCAAGACCCCGGCGAAAGTGCACCGATATCAAGGTGATGCGCCGTTGTAACGGACCAGCCGACCAGAGTGCCCTCGTGGAACACCGGCACAGCAAAAGCGACATCCGGGCCATGGCTTGCCCCGCCGTAAGGGTCGTTGTGCATGATCACATCGCCCTCGTTCAACGTCTCACCCCGCGCCTCGAGGGTTGACAGAATGTTGCGGACATAGCCTGGGATGGGGCCAGATTGAAGCGGAGTTGACAGGCGGCATTCGCACAATTGCCGGCCCGTGGCATCGGTCAGCGCAGCCCCGAAGTCCTCGGACTCGCGGATGATCGAGGAATAGGACATCCGCATCAGCTTGTGCCCCATCTCAAGCGCGATGGTATCAAGACCGCCTTGAATCACGGCGGCGGTGACGGGGTCGATGCGGGTCATGGCAGCACCTTTTGGGTGAGGATCAGGGAACCGGCTGGGTGAACCTCTGCCTGCCAGCCGGGTGGGACAGCAGTCGTGGTATCCTTTTGCAGAATGATTGCCGGGCCAGAGAACGGCTGGCTCAAGGGCAAGGAGGCGCGCTGGTAGATCGCGGTAGGGTAAGACGCCAGCGTGCCGCTCACGCGGAAAACAGTATTGCTGTGCCGGATCAACGCCAGTTCCAGTGAACCGCCTGGTGCCGCCCGGCCGGGGGTAAGGCGCGGCATGGCCCCGCGCCCAACTACACGGAGGTTTACCACTTCGACTGGGTTCTGCGGGAAAGCATGGCCATATTCGGCCGCGTGTGCTGCGTGAAAGGCGTCAAGCACCTGTGCCATTGAAGCGTCATCCACCGAGCCATTAGGAATGGGCACTTTCAGCTCATATCCCTGCCCGACATAGCGCAGATCGCCGATCCGGGCATAGCTCACCGCATCCGGCGCGATCCTGTCTGCCGCAAAGCGACCGGCCAGATGATTTTGCATGGCGGCAAGATCGGCGTTGATGCGGGACAGATTGAACTGGCCCGATGTCTGAAACAACGTGCGCACGGCATCATATTTCAGGTCGGTCACCAATAGACCCATGGCCGATGTGATCCCCGGAAAGGGCGGCACAATAACCTCTGGGATTGCCAGCATTGCGGCAACCTCGGCCGCGTGCAGCGGCCCTGCGCCCCCCATGGCCACAAGGGCAAAACCGCGCGGATCAATCCCTTTCTGCAACGTGCGGCTGCGGATGGCATTGGCCATGTTGGCGTTCAGAATTGTGAGCACGCCCTCGGCCGTATCCAGCAGTGGCAGGCCAAGTCGTGCTGCAAGGGTGGCTATCACACGTTCGGCGGCAGTGGCGTCCAACTTCATCGCACCACCCAGAAAATCGCCCGGCATCAGACGGCCCAGCACAATATTGGCGTCCGTGACCGTCGGCAGATCACCACCGCGCCCATAGGCGGCAGGCCCTGGTGACGCACCCGCTGACTGTGGACCAACCCGGAAAGCGCCGCCTTCATCAACATAGGCGATCGACCCGCCGCCGGCCCCGATGGTGTGAATATCCAGCATTGGCATCAACAAGGGGAACCCGGCAATCGAGGTGGAGCGTGCATCCGTCTCGACGATCTGGCCATCGTTGATGATGCCGATATCCGCCGAGGTTCCGCCGATATCAAAAGTGATCAGGCGATTGCGGCCCGCCTGATCGCCCACCCAGCCGCCGCCCAAGACCCCTGCCGCCAGCCCCGACATCAGGGTAAGCGCCGGTTTCTCCGTGACCATTCGCGCGGTCGCGACCCCGCCGTTCGAGGACATGATCCGCAATTCCCCGGTTACCCCGATCTGCTTGAGTGCTGCATCGAGTGCGGCGACATAGGACCCGACCTTTGGCCCGATGAAAGCCGAGAGTGCCGCTGTGGTAAACCGCTCGAACTCGCGGAACTGTGGTGAAAGCGAAGATGAAGTAGTAACAAACGCGCCCGGCATTTCAGCGCGCACGATGGCTGCTGCGCGGTCTTCATGCGCGGGGTTGAGGTAGGAGAACAAAAAACAGATGGCAACGCTTTCTACCCCTTCGACGGCAAGCTCCCGCGCGGCGCGGCGTACGGCCTCTTCGTCCAGGGGCACCAGTTCTGCGCCATCCGGCGAGATAAGGCGACAGGGCACCGTCTTGCGATGCGCCCGTTCGATCAGTGGGCGCGCCTGCCAGGGCAGATCCTGCTGGATAGAATAGTGTTCAACCCGTTGATGCCGGGCAATGTGCAGAATATCGCGGAAACCGTCATTCGTGATTAGCCCAGTCTTTGCGCCCTTATGTTCCAGCACGGCATTCGTGGCGGTGGTGGTGCCGTGCAGGACATAGCGCACCTCGGACGGCGTTACCCGTGCGAGGGCGCAAAGTTCAGACACGCCCTGCAACACGCCCACCGACGGGTCGCCCGGCGTTGTCGGCACCTTATGGATGACCTGCTGCGCGGTTTGCATGTTGGCCAACACCAGATCCGTAAAGGTTCCACCGACATCAACACCGACCGTGATCATTCAACTGTCCTCCGCACGCACACCCGATGTGCGTTTTGCCTGCGCAATTTATCTTCAGGACGATCGCGATGGCTACAACCGAAAGCTAACTGCGTGACAAACGTGCAAAACTGCCCCTGTCCACAACGAGAATGGGGGAAGTTTTGAGCATTTTGCTGTCGAACGCCCCTTAAATGGCTCAACCACCCGCTCTTTCGGCCAATCGTCCTGACGCCAATACCGAATCATTGCTTCGTTTCCGGAGCAATGCATGATGCAGTTTGCACTTAGAGTGCATGAATAAGGTGATCGATAGCCGGAATCTGCATCTTTTTTGGGCACAACGCTGTCAGCCGCACTTGGCGAGCAGTCGGAAATGGCATCGCCGAATTTAAGTGAGGATGCTGCATCACGGAGGTTGGGGATGTCGGTCTTGCGCAGCGCGGATGATCTTGAACTTGTTGGATTGACCAAGCGGTATGGTACGGCTCTGGCCGTTAACTCCATTAGTCACCTATTCAGGGCTGGCTCCTATGTCTGCCTTCTGGGTCCGTCCGGCTGTGGCAAGTCTTCGACCTTGCGTATGATCGCTGGGCATGAATCCGTTACCGATGGTGCCATCATCCTTGGCGGCAAGGATGTGGCGATGCTGCCGCCCGCCCAACGCGGCACGGCGATGATGTTTCAATCCTATGCCTTGTTTCCGCATCTCTCCGTGCGCGACAACGTGGCCTTCAGCTTGAAGATGAAAGGCGTGGACAAGTCGACGCGTCATGCCGAAGCAGACAAACTGCTGGAACTGGTGGGCATGAGCAACCTTGCCGACCGGCTTCCGGCGCAGCTTTCGGGTGGCCAGCAACAGCGCGTGGCGCTTGCCCGTGCACTGATTACCAACCCACAGGTCTTGCTGCTGGATGAACCGCTGTCTGCGCTGGACCCGTTCCTGCGCATCCGAATGCGGACCGAGTTGAAAAAGCTGCAACGCCAGTTGGGGATCACCTTCATCCATGTGACCCACGGGCAGGATGAAGCCCTCGCGCTGGCGGATGAGATTGTGGTGATGAACAACGCGGTCATCGAACAGGCGGGCCCCGCGCGCGAGGTGTTCAACGCCCCCAAGACCGCATTTGTCGCGCGCTTTATCGGCGGCCACAATGTGATCATCGTGCCACAAGGCAGCTTTGCGGTACGGGCAGATGAGGTCCGTCTGGTGACAGGCGGCACAGAAGCCTTCGTCACCGCGATCGAATATCAGGGCACGCATGTCGCGCTGACCTGCCGCATCACCAGCGAGCAGGACGTTCTGGCCCTGATCCCCGAGGCGGCCTTCTTTTCCGACCCCAAAAACCTTGGCGACGCCGTTACACTTGCCTGGGACGAGACGAAGGCCCATTGCCTTCAAGGCTAAATGAATAAAGCGAAAACCAACAGAGAAGGAAGTACCATGAGCAAGATACACTACAGCCGGCGCAACGTCCTGAAGGGCGGGGTCGCCGCAGTTGCGGCAAGCACCCTGCCAGCCCCGATGATCTGGGCGCAAAACATCAAGGATGTTGTCTTGCGCCAGGCAGGCACTGGGGTATCGGCCTTCAACGAAGTGGCGGCAAAGGTCAAGGAAGACCTCGGCTTTACATTGGAAATGACGGCACTGGATTCCGATGCCGTGACCCAGCGCGCCGCCACCCAGCCCGACAGCTATGATATTGCCGATATCGAATACTGGATCTGCAAGAAGGTCTGGCCGACAGGCAACCTGCAAGCGATGGATATCAGCAAGATCGCGAACTACGACAAGATCGCTGGTACCTTCCGTGATGGCAAGCTGACCCCCGATAGCGTGATCGCCCAAGGCACCGCGCCGCATACCGTGGGCTTTGTCGAAGGGCCGGGATCCACCACCTTTGCCGCGCAAGACTCTGGCTGGATGACCTTGATCCCCACGATCTACAACGCTGACACGCTGGGCATCCGCCCCGACCTGATCAGCCGACCGATCGACTCTTGGGCCGAACTGCTGAACCCCGAATTCAAGGGCAAGGCATCAATTCTCGACATTTCGTCCATCGGCATCATGGACATGGCGATGGTTTGCGAGGCCATGGGCGAGATCCAGTATGCCGACAAAGGCAACATGACCAGGGATGAGATCGACAAAACCATCGGCATCTTTATGGAAGCCAAAAAGAACGGTCAGTTCCGCGCCTTCTGGAAATCCTTCGACGAGTCTGTGAATCTGATGGCCTCGGGCGAAGTCGTGATCCAGTCGATGTGGTCGCCCGCCATTACGGCCGTGCGCGCGCAAGGCGTGCCTTGCGTCTATCAGCCACTGAAGGAAGGCTATCGGAGCTGGGGTGGCGGGATCGGCCTGTCGGCTGGCCTGAGCGGCCTGCCGCTGGACGCCGCCTATGAATACATCAACTGGTATCTTTCGGGCTGGGTTGGCGGGTTCCTGATGCGTCAGGGCTATTATTCGGCCGTGCCCGAAACCTCCAAACTGTTCATGTCGGAAGACGAATGGGGTTTCTGGTACGAAGGCAAGGCAGCCGCCGGCGACATCGTCAGCCCGTCTGGCACCGTGATCGAAAAGGCAGGGGCCGTACGCGACGGCGGCAGCTTCCTGGACCGGATGGGCAAGGTTGCCTGCTGGAACTCGGTCATGGATGAGAACCAGTACATGGTCCGCAAGTGGAACGAGTTCATCGCCGCCTGAGGCGTGTGACATCAAACCTGAACCTCTCTCCCGGCAACGGGAGAGGGGGCTATCTCGTCGTGAGGTCCCATGCGCCGTGCCAATCTGAACAGCTGGCTGCTTGCCGCCCCTTTGACCGGGGTGCTGGTGGTTTTTCTGGTCCTTCCGATCCTGCTGATCGTCGCGGTCAGTTTCTGGTCATCGAATGAATTCAGCTTTTACCCCGACTTTCAGTTCGGCAACTATGAATATCTATTCGGGTCGTCGGTGGCGTGGAAGGTCTTTGGCCTGACATTCATGATGACCGCTATTGTCTGGGCGCTGACACTGGTGATCGGCTTCACCATCGCCTTCTTCCTTGCCTTTCATGTGCGCACGCAGAAATGGCAGATGGTGCTGTTCTTGCTGACAACAATCCCATTCTGGACATCAAATATCATCCGGATGATCAGTTGGATCCCGCTTTTGGGCAAGAACGGCCTTGTCAATCAAACTCTGATTGGCGCTGGGATCATCAATGAGCCAATCCAGTGGCTGCTCTATTCCAGCTTTTCGGTCTGTCTTGCCTTCGTGCACCTTTACACCCTTTTCATGGTGGTGCCGATCTTCAACACCATGATGCGGATCGACAAATCCTTGATCGAGGCCGCGCGCGACGGTGGTGCCAACGGATTTCAGATCCTGACCAATGTGATCATTCCGCTGTCAAAGCCCGGCATCATGATCGGGTCGATCTTTGTCATCGCGCTTGTGATGAGCGATTTTGTTACGACGCGCTTCATGTCGGGCAGCCAGTTGGCAAACGTAGGCCGCCTAATTTCGAACGACATCGGGTTGTTGCAATACCCCTCGGCAGCCGCAACAGCGGTTGTGCTGCTGGTCACGGTGTTGCTTATGATCGGAGCCATGCTGCGCCTTGTCGACATTCGCAAGGAGCTATGACAGATGGAAAAGCGCCCCGCCTCTTTCTACATCCTCGGCACATTCTTTGCCCTTTTCATGCTGTTCCTCTACGGCCCGACGATTACGATCGCGATCCTGTCATTTCAGGGTCCAGGGGGAGGGCTAACCTTCCCGATGCGTGGTCTCTCGCTGAACTGGTTCCGCGAGTTGTTCATGGAGCAGGCGGTCGGTGACATCTGGGGCAGTTTCCGCCGCTCGCTGACCCTTGGCCTGATGGTCATGGTCACCACGGTTGTCGTCTCGGTCATGGCGGGGCTGGCGTTCCGGCGGCGGTTTCCGGGATCTACCGTTCTGTTCTATCTGGTGATCGGCGCGCTAGTAATTCCGTCGATACTCGTCTCTTTGGGGGTCGGCTTGTTGTTTGACCGCACGGGTATTGGCAGCCACTGGGCCACCTCGGCCTTTGGTGCGCAGCTGACATGGACGCTGCCCTTTGGCATCTTGATCATGTTTGCAGTCTTCAACCGCTTTAACCCGGCATACGAAGAGGCTGCGCGCGATCAGGGCGCCAGCACTGGCCAGGTCTTTGCCCATGTCGTGTTGCCGCTGATTGCACCCGCTCTGGTGGGCGTGGCGCTTTTCGGTTTCACCCTCAGCTACGATGAGATTGCCCGTACGATCCTTGTTTCAGGTAGTCGCAATACGCTCCCGCTGGAGATTTGGGGGATGACGACCAACGTGACCACTCCGGTACTTTATGCACTGGGAACGCTGACCACGATCTTTTCGCTGTCGCTGGTCGTTCTTGTGATCCTGTCGGTCACGATCATGCAGCGGCGGCGGGCGCGGAACGGGTCGGATGCCGGGCGGGGGTTGGTGTGATGCGGATTGTCGTGATCAACCCCAACTCTACAGTGTCGATGACGGAAAAGGCCGCCGCTGCCGCCCGCAACGCAGCGCCGGGCGCGATCATCGAAGGCATCACTTGCCACAATTCCCCCCCTGCCATTCAAGGGCCGGAAGATGACGCCATCTGCCGCCCCTTCGTGCTGGCCGAGGTTGACGGTGCCGCTGCGGCGGGGGCGGATGCCATCATCATCGCCTGCTTTGACGACCCCGCACTGGACGAAGCCCGCGCACGGGTGTCGATCCCTGTTCTCGGCATCGGCGAGGCGGGGTTTCATGCCGCAATGATGTTGGGCCGGCGGTTTTCGGTTGTCACCACCCTGCCCGTCGCCATTCCGATCCTGGAAGAAAACCTGTCCCATTACGGCCTTGCGGCAGCTTGTGTCCGGGTACGTGCGGCGGGGGTCGAAGTGCTGGAGCTGGAAGATGAAACATCGGGTGCTGTGCCTAAGGTGTCCGCCGAAGTCGGTCGCGCCAAAGCCGTAGACGGCGTTGATGCCATCGTTCTTGGCTGCGCAGGCATGGCGGACCTCGCAGCCAACCTTGAGGCCGAACACGGCCTCAAGGTGATCGACGGTGTTGGGGCTGCGGCTGCCTTTGCCGCCGCGCTGATCAACCTGAGGAGGGGATCATGACAAGGCATCTGATCACTGCATCCGCACAGATGGGGCCGATTGCAAAATCGGAAACCCGCAAGGATACGGTCGGCCGCTTGCTAGAGATGATGCGCGAAGCGCATGGGCGCGGGGCCAAGCTGGTGGTCTTTACCGAAATGGCGCTGACCACCTTTTTCCCGCGCTGGATGATCGAGGATGAGGCCGAGCTTGACAGCTACTACGAAACCGCCATGCCCTCGCCCGCCACGCAACCCCTGTTTGACGAGGCCGCCAAGCTGGGGATCGGGTTTTATCTGGGCTATGCTGAATTGGTCGTCAAAGCTGGAGTAAAGCACCGCTACAACACTGCGATCCTCGTCGATCAAACCGGCAAGATCGTTGGCAAATATCGCAAGGTCCACCTGCCCGGCTGGGCCGAACCCCTACCCGACCGCGCCTTTCAGCATCTCGAAAAGCGCTATTTTGAACCCGGCGATCTGGGCTTTCCGGTCTGGCGCACGATGGGCGGCATCATGGGCATGGCAATCTGCAACGACCGCCGCTGGCCCGAAACCTACCGCGTGATGGGCCTGCAGGGGGTCGAGATGGTCATGCTGGGTTACAACACGCCGTTTGGCCATCTGAACCAGCAGCCGATGGATAGCCTCACCTTGTTCCATAACCACCTGTCCCTGCAGGCCGGGGCCTATCAGAATGCTACATGGGTCGTCGGAACCGCGAAATGCGGAAATGAGGAAGGCTCATCCATGGGCGGCCAATCCGTGATCGTGGCACCATCGGGCGAAATCGTGGCGCAAGCCGTGACTGTCGAGGATGAGGTGATCACCGCGAAATGTGACCTCGATATGGGCCGCATCTACAAGGAAACCGTTTTCAATTTTGCCCTGCACCGCCGGCCTGAGGCCTATACCCTCATCACCGAACGTGCCGGTGCCATCCTTCCGGAGTAAGCCCATGTCCACTGTCATCAAAGGCGGCACTATCGTTACCCATGATCTGACCTATGCCGCCGATGTGCTGATTGACGGCGGCATCATTACCGCCATCGGCCCGGGCCTTGCGGGCGATACGATCATCGACGCAGAAGGTGCTTATGTCATCCCCGGCGGCATTGACCCGCACACCCATCTGGAAATGCCCTTCATGGGCACCTCGACTGCCGAGACATGGGAAAGCGGGACGTTTGCTGCGGCATCGGGCGGCACGACCATGATTGTTGACCACGTCATCTCCAGCCCGGATGATCTGCTTGGCCCGTTGGCGCTGTGGGAAGAACGCGCCGCACGCCAAGCCAGCATCGACTACGGCTTCCACATGTCGATTACCGGCTGGTCGCAGGAAATCTGGTCGCAGATGGCCACCTGCGTTGATCGGGGCGTGAATACCTTCAAGCACTTCATGGCCTACAAGGGCGCCTTGATGGTGAACGATGACGAGATGTACGCCAGCTTCACGCGCTGCCGCGAACTTGGCGCGATCCCTTTTGTACATGCCGAAAACGGCAACCTAATTGCAGGACTGCAGCAGAAACTCCTTGCCGAAGGCAACCGTGGCCCCGAGGCCCACGCCTATTCCCGCCCTGCCACCGTAGAAGGCGAGGCCACGAACCGCGCCATCATGATCGCCGATGCCGTGGGCGTGCCGATCTACATCGTACATACCTCATCTGAAGAGGCGCACGAGGCGATCCGCCGATGGAAACAGTCGGGCACGCGGGTCTGGGGCGAACCTTTGGTACAGCATCTGCTGCTGGACGAGGGTGAATATGCCAACCCCGACTGGGACTATGCGGCGCAACGGGTCATGTCGCCCCCCTTCCGCGACAAGCGCCACCAAGACAGTCTTTGGGCGGGCCTTGCTGCTGGAACGCTGTCGGTGGTGGCCACCGACCATTGCGCCTTTACCACCAAGCAAAAGCAGATGGGCCGGGGTGATTTCACCAAGATCCCGAACGGCACAGGCGGGCTTGAGGATCGGCTTTCGCTGCTGTGGACGCATGGCGTGGCCACGGGCCGGATCACGATGAACGAATTTGTCGCAGTCACCTCGACCAACATCGCGCAGATTCTGAATATCTACCCGAAGAAGGGCGCGATTGCCGTCGGGGCCGATGCCGACATCGTCGTGTTCGACCCTAGGGCCAGCAAGACGATTTCGGCCGCCACGCAAAAATCTGCGATTGATTACAACGTGTTCGAGGGGTTCACCGTCACGGGCCTGCCGCGCTTTACCCTGTCGCGCGGCACCGTTCTGTGGGGGCCGAACGGCGGTGTGCCGCAGCCTGGCCGTGGCCAGCATGTCAAGCGCATCGCCAACCCACCCATCAGCCGCGCCTATTCTCAGTGGCGTGATCTGATTGCCCCGCGCCCGGTCGTTCGTAACGAAAGCCTGATGCCCATCGGAGTCTAGGGAGGACCCGCCATGCCCAAGAAAATCATGTGTGCCTTTGGCACCGACATCGACTCTGTCGCAGGATGGATCGGCAGCTATGGCGGCGGCGACAGCCCGTCCGACATCCAGCGCGGAATCTTTGCAACCGAGGTCGGAATTCCGCGCCTGCTCCGGATGTTCAAGAAATACGATCTGAAAACCAGCTTCTTCATTCCCGGCCATTCCCTTGAAACCTTTCCAAAGGAAATGGAGATGATCGTCAAGGACGGGCATGAGGTGGGTGCACATGGCTATCTGCACGAAAACCCCATCGCCATGACGCCCACGCAGGAAGAGGATGTACTGGTCAAATCCATCGAGCTGATCAAGGACCTGACCGGAAAGGCCCCCCGCGGCTACGTGGCGCCATGGTGGGAGATGTCCAATTCCACCGCAGCCCTGCTGCTCAAGCATGGGTTCGAATACGACCATTCACAAGGTTACCGCGATTTTCAGCCCTTCTATGCTCGCGTTGGCGATACGTGGAACACGATCGACTATTCCAAGACTGCCGCGGAATGGATGCACCCCCTGAAGCACGGGCAAGAGATCGACCTCGTCGATATCGCCGCCAACTGGTATGTCGATGACTTGCCGCCGATGATGTTCATGAAGAAGGCCCCAAACAGCCACGGCTTCGTTAATCCCCGCGATATCGAGGAGATGTGGCGCGACCAGTTTGACTGGGTCTACCGCGAGATGGATTATGCGGTATTTGCCTTTACCATCCACCCTGATGTGGCGGGGCGTCCGCAGGTTTTGCTGATGCTGGAGCGGCTGATCGAATACATCAGTCGCCATTCCGGCGTGCAATGGATGCCGTTCGAGGATATAGCCCGTGACTTCCGCACGCGTTATCCTTTTGCAGGAACAGCACGGCCCGAGGTGGTCTGATGTGCAACGCCTGCGGTTTTCCGGCACGCGCAGGCCACTGGACAGACGCAGGGCTGGACACCCCGCATGACCGCCTGCGCGCCCGCTTCCGCCGCGCGCAGGTTTTGGCGCGCGTATTGCGCCCTTACGGTCTGACGGCACATGATGATGGCGTGACCGATGGCTTGGTCCTGTCCACCCTTGCCGGCGCAAGCATCATCGTGACCGACCCTGCCCAGCTTTGGGCATCGGTCGAACGCCTTGCAGGCCGCGCTTACGACCCCCTTGCATGAGCGATAACCGCCTGCCGTTGACGATACTGGGCGGCTGGCTTGGCGCCGGCAAAACGACATGGCTGCGCCATCAGTTGCACGAAGGTTTGCATGCACATGTGATGGTGAACGAAGCGGCAGGGGTGGCCGTCGACGATGCTCTGCTATCACATGCACAGGGTGTGACGGTGCTGGCCGGAGGCTGCGCCTGTTGTGACGGCCTTCACCATCTCGTAGCGGCGTTGCGTGCTTTGGCGGACCGGCGCAGTTCGGGCGAAGCGGTGCCCGAAATCATCCTTGAAACCAGCGGGCTTGCCGACCCTGCCACCATCATCACAGCGCTGACAGATGACCCGATCCTTGCACGTCATTTCCGCCTGACTGGTACCACCGTTCTGGTGGATGCAGCAAACGGGGCCGCAGAGCTTGCTGCGGGGACACTGGCCATCGCCCAAATCCGTGCCGCAACTGCATTGATCCTGACAAAGACGGATGCGGCACCGCCTGTCGCAACGGCCCGCCTTGCCGCAACCCTTGCCGCTTTGAACCCTTTGGCAACTCTTTCGGCGGCAGTGGCAGGCATCGCTGTGTCGCTATCGGACGTCGTGGCAGATCCCTTGCCGCTGGGGCAGACAATGCGTGCGGTGACGGCAATCACCCTGCCCATTCCAAAAAGTTCAGACTGGGCCAGCCTGTCCCTGTGGCTGTCGGCCTTGTTGCACGCGCATGGCGACAGGTTGATTAGGCTGAAGGGCGTGGTCCAGACCCCTGCGGGTCGGCTGTTGATCCAGACGGTGCGCAAGACGGTTCAGCCGCCGGAAATGCTGCCTGATGGACTTGGCACCGATGACATCCTCGCCGTTATCGGAGAAAACCCTGACGTGGCCGTCGTGCAGGCATCCCTTGCGCGGTTTCTGTCCTGAAGTGCAATCAGTCGGTGATCCGCAAGATCAGCTTTCCGGCAGTCTGCCGGCTTTCAAGTGCGGCAAACATCGCCCCTGCATCCTTGAGGTCATAGCTGCCAGCGATCGGCACCTGCAATGTGCCGGCCATGATTGCACCCACGACAGCATCAATGCCCTGCCGCCATTCGGCACTGCGATTGTCCAGATGCCCGATGTGAAGCCGGGTAAAGGTCAGCGACTTTTGCACCAGTCGCTCCCACAGGTTGGGCAGCGGCTTGCCCTCGGCCTCGCCATAACTGACGACATGGCCCAGTCGACGGATGCAGTCAAACGACCGGTCAAGAATTGTGGCTCCGGTAGAGTCGATCACTTTGTCGACCCCCCGTCCCAAAGTCATCTCGTTACAAACGCTGACAAAGTCTTCAATTCCACGATTCACCACGCGGTCCGAGCCTAAAGCCAGAGCCAAGACTTCTTTCCCCGCCGTACCAACCGTCCCGATCACCACCGCCTCTGCTATCTTTGCAAGCTGGGCAAGCTGCAGCCCCACTCCGCCGCCAATGGCATGGATCAGAAGTGTGTCACCTGCTTGCGTCTTGCTGACCGTATGCAAAAGGTGCCAGGCCGTCAGCGATTGGATGTAAAAGGCAGCCCCCACGTCAAAGCTCATGGCATCCGGCAGCCGGATCAGCCGCTCTTCAGGCACAGCACAAAACGTGGCAAACCCACCCGCATCTTCCGAAAACCCCGCAACCCGATCACCGGGCACGTATCCGGTGACACCCTCGCCACAGACCTCGACCACTCCTGAAAGCTCCAGCCCCGCCACCAGCGGATAGCCCTTGGGATGCGGATACACGCCATGCCGCATCATAAGGTCGGCGAAGTTGAGCCCGGCCCGGTGCACACGAACGAGAACATGCCCCGGCCCTGCTGTCGGTTCAGCCACATCGCGCAACAAGGGGGCAAGGGTTACGGCCCCCGGTGGGTCAAAGACGATTGCTTGCATTCGTATCTCGCTTTCCAAGTGATTATCCAGAATTACATCCGTTCACCGAGTATCGGGCGCAAGTCGTCAAACCGGCGCGGGGCCGCGCTGATCAGGCGTGCGGCCGCGATTCAGCTTAGAACTTAGGACGGATTTACGCGAGATTCAAAGCTGTGCTGGTCACATCCTGAGAAACTGGCAAAGCGCTCTTCATTCCGCCCAGAAAATAGCCATGCGCAACTTAACTATCGACGCTTTTTGCTCATTAAGGCTTGCCACATGAAACCGATGCCTATCTGCTTTGACGAAATCGAAAGGATCAGGCAGTATGTCGCGCGTGCCGCCTGTGTCCGCACTCTAAAGGGAACACGAACGAGATGCTGACGATAACTGCTGCAGGCTTCACTTTCGCCGCGAGGTTTGAAATTGCTGCTGCCCCCAAGACCGTGGCCGCCTTCCGCGAACGCATGCCTTTCGAGGGAAAGATCGTGCATGTTCGCTGGAGCGGTGAAGGCGTCTGGGTGCCGCTTGGTGACATGGATTTTGGCGTAGGATACGAGAACCATACCAGCCATCCGGCCCCGGGCCATGTGCTTCTTTATCCCGGCGGAATAAGTGAAACCGAAATTATCATCGCTTACGGGGGTGTGGATTTCTCGTCAAAGATGGGTCAGCTTGCCGGAAATCACTTTATTACGCTGATCAATGGCCTTGAAAACTTGCCAGAACTTGGTCGTCGTGTCTTGTGGGAAGGTGCACAGTCCATCAGATTTGTGTAACTTCAGCACCAGCGCAACAGATCAACGGGCGGATTCTCTAAAAGACGGGAGGGGAGTTGGGCATCAGGTCAACTGCAGATGCACGCTCACATCGACCGTTCTACAGCCGTCCCTCTGATCCGACGCTAATTGTGCTATCGGTTGTACTTTCGAAAAAGGCGCTCGATAGAAATCAGCAAACCGTTGCAATCAAACACTATTTTTAAAGCGTCTTTCTGAAGACCTAAGGCGGTCGATTAGAGAGAAATGCGGTTCAGAGACCGATTTTGACCGTTTTGGCGGTCTCCGAAGGACGGTCGTCGCGCCTAAACTCTTTTGAAACCGAAAGAAAAAAGGGTCCTGTGAAGGCTCACCATCTGCTTTGGT
>JAQCLA010000359.1 GCA_027592105.1 Pseudomonadota bacterium
GGCGGGCGGCGAAGAGAAATGGCTTGAGCGGCCATTTGTCAGCAATTCCAACTGCTTCGTCGTGCCGCCCATGAAATTCGCCGAGGAAAGCTGCATCACAATGGAGGATTGCATCCGCCGTGGCATGCCGATGCTTTTGCTCTCTGCAGGTCAAGCGGGTGCCACGGCCCCTGCCCCCATCGCGCTGGCGATCGTTCAGGCGGTGGCCGAGTGCCTCGCCGGTGTCGTCTATGTCAACGCGATCAAGAAGGGCGCGCCTGCGATCTTCGGCACTTGGCCCTTTGTCAGCGATCTGCGCACGGGCGCGATGTCGGGCGGATCGGCCGAACAAGCGCTGTTGACCGCAGGCTGCGCGCAGATGCACCGCTTCTACGACCTGCCCGGTGGGGCCGCCTCGGGGATTTCCGACAGTAAGCTGCCCGACATGCAGGCGGGCTGGGAACAGGGCATCACCAATGCGCTGGCGGGGCTGTCGGGGCTCAACATGTGCTACGAGGCGGTAGGCATGCATGCCTCGCTCTTGGGCTTCTGTTTGGAAAGCCTTGTGCTTGGCGACGACCTTTTGGGCCAAGCCATGCGGCTGGTGCGCGGCATCGACGTGACCGAGGACAGCACCTCGATCGACGCGATGAAGCAGGTGTGCTTGGGTGGCCCAGGCCATTACCTCGGCACCGATCAGACGCTGGGGCTGATGCAGACGGAATATATCTATCCCAACGTCGGCAACCGGATGAGCCCCAAGGAATGGGTCGAGGCGGGCCAGCCCCTGCTGCTTGATACCGCGATCGCGCGCAAAAACGCGATCTTGGCAAGTGCGGGCTGTCAGGTCTCGCCCGAGATCGACTCGGCGATCCGCGCGCGCTTTAACATCTATTTCAAGTAAGCGCGGATGTTGCACCGCCTGTCACAGCATTATGTCGCGGGGGCGTGGCAAACACCCATTGCCCGCGCGACGCTACCCTTTGCCACGCCCGCCACGGGGGCCACCTTGGGTGATCTGGCCTTGGGCAATGCCCAAGATGCCGACCGCGCGGTGATGGCCGCGCGCGGAGCGTTCGAGGGGTTTTCGGCATGGGCTTTGGCGGATCGGATTGCGCTCCTCGAGGCGATCTTGGCCGCCTACAAAGCCCGCTATGACGAGATCGCGCAGGCGATGTCGACCGAGATGGGCGCGCCTATAACCCAAGCGCGTGACGCGCAGGCTTGGGCAGGCCAGATCCATCTGGAAACCACCATCCAAGCCGCCCGCGATTTCCAATGGGAAGAACAGCGCGGCACCACCCGCATCATCCGCGAGGGGATCGGCGTCTGCGCGCTGATCACGCCGTGGAACTGGCCGATGAACCAGATCGTGTGCAAGGTCGCCCCTGCGCTGGCGGCGGGCTGCACCATGGTGCTGAAACCCTCGGAACTGGCCCCTTTGTCGGCGCTCCTCTTTGCCGAATTGTGCGATCAGGCGGGCGTGCCTGCGGGCGTCTTCAACCTTGTGAACGGCACGGGCGCGGATGTCGGCGCGCATCTGGCCGCCCACCCTGAGGTCGATATGGTGTCGTTTACCGGATCGACGCGCGCCGGTGTTGCGGTGGCGCAAGCAGCCGCCCCCACGGTCAAGCGCGTGGCGCAAGAGCTGGGCGGGAAATCGGCCAATATCATCTTGCCCGATGCCGATCTGGATGCAGCCGTGCAGGCAGGCACGCTGGCTTGTTTCGGCAATACCGGCCAAAGCTGCGATGCGCCGACGCGCATGTTCGTGCCGATGGACAGGATGGCCGAGGCGATGGACGCGGCCCGCGCGGCCGCCGACAGTGTCATCATCGGCGATCCGACCGATCCCGCCGTCACGATGGGCCCGCTCATCTCGGGCGCGCAATGGGACAGGGTGCAGGCCCTGATCGAGACCGGAATCACCGAGGGCGCAACCCTTGCCGCAGGTGGCTTGGGCCGCCCCGATGGCATCACCATGGGCTGGTTCGTGCGCCCCACGGTCTTTGGCCATGTCACGCCGGATATGACCATCGCGCGCGAGGAGATCTTTGGCCCGGTGCTGTCGATCATCGGCTATGACAGCGTCGATCATGCCATCGCGATGGCCAATGACACGGTCTACGGCCTTGCGGCCTATGTCTCTGGCCCCGTGGACGCCGCGCGCGCGGTTGCACGGCAGCTGCGTGCCGGACAGGTCAATATCAACGGCCCGGATTGGGATACTTTCGCGCCCTTCGGTGGCTACAAGCAATCGGGCAATGGACGCGAATATGCCGATTGGGGCATTCACGACTTTAGCGAAATCAAGGCATTGGTGGGATACGGATCATGAATTACGGCTATATCGGTTTGGGCAATTTGGGCGGGCATATCGCGGCAAGCCTGATCCGCGCGGGTCATCAAGTGACGGTCAATGACCGCGACGCAAGCTTGGCAGTGCGCCTGTCCGAGATGGGCGCGACAGTCGCGGGAAGTGCGGCCGAGGTGGCCGCCGTGACAGACCATGTCTTTACCTGCCTGCCTTCGCCCGCTGTCTCCGAACTGGTGCTGGCCGAGATCCTGCCCAAGATGAAGCCGGGCGCCACATGGATCGAGAACTCGACCCTTGGGCGCGAC
>JAQCLA010000360.1 GCA_027592105.1 Pseudomonadota bacterium
CCGCACCGCACGCTTGCCGATCCTGGCACCCGCCCTGCCACAGGCATGGCGTCAAGCCAGCAACCGCCAGATGCGCCGACAAGCAGGCGTGGCGCTCGCCCTCTTGAGCCTATCTGGCACCCTTGCCCTTTGGGGCAACAGCCTGATCTTGGGCTTTGGCGCGGTAGCCTGCCTCTTCTTGGGGGCGGCACTGTTGCTGCCCATCACGCTTTCCACCCTGCTGCAGCTTGCCCAACGCGGCGCGCGCGGCCCGTTGGGCGAATGGCTTTTGGCCGATGCCCGCCAACAGCTTCCGGGCCTGTCGCTTGCCCTGATGGCGCTTTTACTGGCGCTGTCGGCGAATATCGGCGTCTCGACCATGGTGGGTAGCTTCCGCGCCACCTTTGTCGGCTGGCTCGATCAACGCCTCGTGGCCGAGCTTTACGTCACCGCCCCCACCGAAGCCGAGGCCGCGCGGCTAATGGCCTATCTCACCCCAAGAACCGAAGCCGTCTTGCCCGTGGTCTGGGCCGATACCACGCTGGCCGGTCGCCCCGGTGCCGTCTATGGCCAAGCCGACCACCCCACCTTTCGCGATCACTGGCCGCTGATTGCGGCATTGCCCGATGCGTGGGACAGGCTGGCCTTGGGCGATGGTGTGCTGATCAACGAACAACTCGCCCGTTTCGCGGGGCTTGCCCCCGGCGACAGCCTGACGATCACGCCCGGCACCACCCTGCCGATCCTCGGCGTCTATTCCGACTACGGCAACCCCGAGGCGCAGGCGATCGTCACCTTTGACCGCTTCGCCGCGACCTTTCCCGCGATCATACCTACCCGCTTTGCCCTGCGCGTCGCCCCCACCGCGACTGCCACCTTGGCCAGCGCGCTGCGCGATGAGTTCGGCCTGCCCGCCGATGCGGTAATCAACCAGACCCAAATCAAACGCTTTTCGCTCGAGATCTTCGAGCAGACATTCCTAATCACGGGTGCGCTGAACCTGTTAACCCTTGGGGTGGCGGGCTTTGCACTGCTGACCGGGCTTCTGACGCTGGCCGATATGCGCCTGCCCCAACTTGCCCCGGTCTGGGCGCTGGGGATCACGCGCGCGCGGCTGGCGCGGTTCGAACTGATCCGCAGCTTGATCTTGGCGGCGCTCACCTTTGTCTTGGCGGTGCCCATCGGGCTGGCGCTGGCCTGGATGCTCTTGGCCGTGATCAATGTGCAAGCCTTTGGCTGGCGCTTGCCGATGCAGCTCTTTCCCGCCGATGCGGGACAGCTTTTGGCGCTGGCGCTGATCGCGGCCCTCCTCGCTGCAGCACTCCCCGCTTTGCGGCTCGCCCGTATCTCGCCCGGCCGCCTGCTCAAGGTTTTTGCCCATGAAGCATAATCTCTGTGCCGCTCTTTTGTGCCTGATCGCGGGCCAAGCCACCGCCCAAGGTTTCGCCGGTCTGGGAAGCGCGGCCGATGGCTTTGCCATCCCGCAAAACCCTGCGATCTTCGCATTTCCCACCGATCACGGCGCGCATCCCGATTACCGCATCGAATGGTGGTATCTGACCGCCAATCTGACCGGCCCGGATGGCACAGCCTATGGCGCGCAATGGACGCTGTTTCGTTCTGCCCTTACCCCAGACGATGCCGCGGGATGGGAGGCCAGCCAGCTTTGGATGGCCCATGCCGGGCTGACCACACCAGACGCGCATCTGAGTGCCGAGCGTCTGGCGCGCGGCGGCATTGGTCAGGCGGGCGTCACCGCCACGCCCTTCACCGCTTGGATCGATGATTGGGCGATGCGCTCCGCCGCGCCCGCCACCGCCGATGCGCTGGATGCACTCAGCGTCGGGGCCTCAGGCGAGGGCTTTTCCTATGATCTGTCGCTGACAGCCACCGGCCCGATGATCTTTCACGGCCAAGCGGGCTATTCGGTGAAATCCGCCGAAGGTCAGGCCAGCTATTACTACTCCCAACCCTTCTACGCCGTGGCAGGAAGCATCACCTTGCCGGGTGGCACGATCCCCGTCACCGGCACAGCATGGCTTGACCGGGAATGGTCGTCGCAACCCCTGTCGGATACCCAAGACGGCTGGGATTGGGTCTCACTGCAATTCGATGACGGTGCGCGGTTGATGGGCTTTACCTTGCGCGACAGCACCGCCGCCGATTTCACCGCCGCCACTTGGATCGCCCCTGATGGTACGACCCAATCCTACCCCGATGGCGCGCTGCGCATGACACCGCTTGCGACCACCCAAGTGGCCGGGCGCACGATTCCTACGACATGGCGCGTCGCACTACCGGACCGTGCGCTTGATGTCACCGCCACGGCGCTGAACCCGCAAAGTTGGATGGATGTTTCCGTCCCTTATTGGGAGGGTCCGGTCACCATCACCGGCACCCATCAGGGGCGCGGCTACCTCGAGATGACAGGCTACGAATAACCCATCTTTGCTTCCCAAATACTCCGGGGGAGGCCGCAGGCCGGGGGCAGAGCCCCACAAACAAGGACTCAGCACCCGATGCGCGGCGCGCACGCTCAAAGACCGGGATCGAACATCGGCAATGTCACGCCCAGCGCCCAACCAAGGATCAGCCCCAATCCCAACCCGACCGCCACT
>JAQCLA010000361.1 GCA_027592105.1 Pseudomonadota bacterium
CCTATTTCGTCGATTTCACCAAGGCGATCCAAACCCGCCGCTTGACGATGGGTGTCGCCGATGGCCGGGCCGAGGCGGATGGTGAGACCATCTATCTGGTCAAGGATATGAAAGTGGCGCTCAGCGAAAGCTGAGACACGGCTCGCTTTCGGGTGTCGTGCCTTGCGCCGCACCCCCGCCTTGCCCTAGACAGTTCCCGACCATCGCAAGGGAGGCCGCATGCGCCGCGTCGTCGTTACAGGGCTGGGCATCGTCTCGCCAATCGGAAACACCGCCGCCGAAGTGGAGGCGTCCTTGCGCGCTGGTCGCTCGGGGATCGAGACCCACCCCGACATGGTCGAACACGGCTTTCGTAGCCAGATTGCGGGCACCCTCAAGATCGACCCGTCCGAACATATCGACAAGCGCGCGTTGCGCTTCATGGGGCCGGGGGCGGCCTATGCCCATATCGCGATGGGCCAAGCCATCGCGCAATCGGGCCTGACCGAAGACCAGATCGTCAATGAGCGTACGGGGCTGATCGCGGGCTCGGGCGGGCCATCGACCTCTGCCATGTTCGCGGCCCATCAATCGGTTCTGGCAAGCGGCGCCACCAAGCGCATCGGCCCCTTCGCGGTGCCGAAATGCATGTCCTCGACGATCAGCGCGAACCTTGCCACCGCTTACCGGATCAAGGGCATCAACTATTCCATCACCTCGGCCTGCTCGACCTCGTTGCATTGCATTGGGGCCGCGGCTGAGCAGATCATGCTGGGCAAGCAAGACGTGATGTTCGCGGGCGGCGCAGAAGAGCTTGATTGGACGCTGTCTTGCCTTTTCGACGCGATGGGCGCGATGTCTTCCAAGTACAACGACACACCCACCCTAGCCTCGCGTGCCTTTGATGCGGGGCGGGATGGTTTCGTGATCGCGGGCGGCGGCGGCATCGTCGTGCTGGAGGCGCTCGATCATGCGCTGGCACGCGGTGCAAATATCTTTGCCGAAGTCACAGGCTTTGCCGCCACATCGGATGGTCATGACATGGTCGCCCCCAGCGGCGAGGGCGGTGAGCGCGCGATGCGCTTGGCACTCCAAACCCTGCCCAGTGGCCGCCGCGTGGATTACATCAACGCGCATGGCACCTCGACCCCCGTGGGCGATGTGGGCGAGGTTCAGGCCGTGCGCCGTGTCTTTGGCGAGGGCACGACGCCGCCGATCAGCTCGACCAAATCCATGACGGGCCACGCTCAAGGGGCGGCAGGCGCGCTTGAGGCGATCTTCTGCCTGTTGATGCTCAAGGCCGATTTCATCGCGCCTTCGATCAATGTCGAAACACTCGATCCGGCGCTTGCGCCCGATGAGATCGCCACCAGCCTGCGCGAGAATGCCGGGCTTGATACGGTGATGACCAATTCCTTCGGCTTTGGCGGCACGAACGGCTCGATGCTGCTCAGCCGCTATCACGGGTAACGATCATGGCCAATTTGATGACGGGCAAGCGCGGTCTTGTGATGGGGGTCGCCAATGACCGCTCCATCGCATGGGGCATCGCATCGGCGCTGGCGGCCGAAGGGGCAGAACTGGCCTTTTCCTACCAGGGCGAAGCCTTCGGCAAGCGGGTCGAACCGCTCGCGGCCTCGGTCGGGTCGGATTTCCTCGTCGATGTCGATGTGATGGATGACGCAAGCCTTGATGCAGCCTTCGCCGCGCTCAAGGATCGCTGGGGCAAGATCGATTTCCTCGTCCATGCCATCGCCTATTCCGACAAGAACGAATTGACGGGCCGCTTCATCAACACCAGCCGTGAGAATTTCCGCAACTCGCTGACGATCAGCTGTTATTCCTTCATCGACGTGGCGCGCCGCGCGTCAGAGCTGATGCCCGAAGGCGGGTCGCTGATTACGCTGACCTATCAGGGGTCGAACCGGGTGACGCCGTTTTACAACGTGATGGGCGTGGCCAAGGCGGCGCTGGAGTCTTCGGTCCGCTACCTCGCCAATGATCTGGGTCCACAACAGATCCGCGTCAACGCCATCAGCCCAGGCCCGATGAAGACGCTTGCGGGGGCGGTCATCGGTGGCGCGCGCAAAACCTTCAAGACGACCGAGGCCAACGCGCCGATGCGCGCCAACGCCACGCTCGAGGCAATCGGTGGCACGGCGGTCTATCTCGCCTCGGACTATGGCGCCTGCACAACCGGTGAGATCGTCGTGGTCGATGGCGGCTATCACGTTCTGGGCATGATGCAGCCTGAGAATATGTAGGCGCGGGGGCGTGGCTCCCCGCGCCATTGGTGTGTCACGGCGGTAGGCCGGGCTTCCGCCCGGCATTTGGCGGGGCTTATGCTTTTCAGGCGACAGTCACCACCTCGACCGCAAAGGTCAGGGCTTGGCCTGCCAGCGGGTGGTTGGCGTCAAGCGTCACGGTTTCGTCGGTGACTGCCGTGACTGTGACCGGCATCATCGAGCCATTGGGCGTCTGCATCTGCAGCGCCGTGCCGGTATCGAGGGGGATGTGATCGGGGATCATGTCGCGCGGCACATCTTGCACCGCTTCCGCATGGCGCGGGCCATAGGCGTGTTCGGCCGGGATGGTCACGGTCTTTTTCTCACCCACG
>JAQCLA010000362.1 GCA_027592105.1 Pseudomonadota bacterium
CACGACCGCGATTTCATCGACCGTGTCGCAGGCACGACCATCATGCTCGAGGGCGAGGGCCGCGCCGTGGCCTATGCGGGTGGCTGGTCGGATATGCTGAACCAGCGCGCCAATGCGCAACCGCCCAAAGAGGCCAGCAAAGCCGCCAAAGCCAAAGCCGCACCTGCTGTAGCCCCGTCAGGGAAACCCGCGCCCCCCGCGAAATCATCGCTCAGCTTTACCGAAAGCCACCGCCTGAAGGCACTGCCAGGTGAGATCGCGCGGCTGGAAGCCGAGATCGCCAAGCTGTTGGATTTGATGGCCGATCCTGATCTTTTTGCCCGTGAGCCGGTGAAATTCCGCAAAGCGACCGAGGCGCTGGATGAACGCCAAGCCAAGCTTGCCGCCGCCGAAGAAGAATGGCTGATGCTGGAAGAAAAAGCCGAAAGCGCGGGTTAATCTTGTAGCGTGATCAGATAGGCGATCAGATCGGCGACAGGGCGGCTCATCAAGATCGGCTGGCCATCGGCACCCGCCATCGCGACATCGGCACCCACCCCTTCGAACCAGCGCCCGAAAAGCGGCATGTCGCCCCCATGCGCCGCGCGCGGGCGGCGGCCGTCGATCTGTTCGGCCACGGAAAGAATGGGGAATTCCCCCGCCTGTGCCAGCTTGGTCAGATCGCTTGGGGGGCTGCGCAACAGATCGGCCATGGTGCCATCGCCCTTGGCCGTGGCCCCGTGACAGGCGGCGCAGAAATCGCGGTAAAGCACGGCACCTGCGTCAATGTCCTGCGCCAAGGCGGGCGGACAAAGCAGGGCGAGGGTGAGGGCAAGGGGCAGGGGGCGGATCGGCATCACTCCGGCTGGGAATGGGCCGAACATGGCAGCGCCGGGCGATGCGCGCCTTGATCTTGGTTAAGCGGGGTGGCCGGGCGCATGGCCCGACCACCATCTGGTTGCGCTGGGGAAGGGGGCGGCTTTGCGCCTATTTGCCCTTTTTGTTGCCACCGATATCAAGCGGCTTGCCCGCGTTGGAATTGGCGGTGGCCAAGACCTTGGGCTTTTCCTTTTTCGGCTTCTTGGTCTCGCGGTTACCTTTGTTCTTTTCCTTGGACATGGGGATGCTCCGGCATGATGGTCCGCACGGGGCACGATGCCACGCGCGGGGCAGAGGCTCGCGGGGCGATCAGGGTTGCCTGCTGTCGCAGGGCGATGATGTCCGGTGAGGGGGCCGCATGACCCCTGTGGAGAAGATGGCGATTGTGCGTGGGGGGCGCAAGGGGGGCGTGGTTGGAGGGTAACCATCCGTTAACCCCCGTTGTGGCAGGTTCGCCCCATGTCGCGTTACCGCCGTCTTCATGTGCCCGGTGGCACATATTTCTTTACAGTTAATCTTGCCAACAGGCAGGATGATTTGTTGGTCGCAAATATTGCCGCATTGCGGGCGGCCTATGCCTTGGTCCTCGGAACTATGCCGGTTGAGACCCGCGCGATCGTGGTTTTGCCCGACCACCTGCACGCGATCTGGACAATGCCCCAAGGTGACAGCGATTTCCCGGCGCGGTGGAAGCGGATCAAACGGGAATTCACCATCCGCACCGGACAGCAGCGCAACCGCAGCACAAGTAAATGGATCAAAGGGGAGGCAGGTATCTGGCAACGCCGGTACTGGGAACGATTGATCCGCGATGAGGCAGAACTAGAGGCTGCGTTGCGCTACGTTTGGACCAATCCGGTAAAGCACAGGTTGGTGCGCCGTGCGGTCGATTGGCCCCATTCATCGGTTCACCGAGATATCCGCGCGGGACACTTGCCGCCATGGGGTGTGTAGGGTGGGTGAAACCCACCACAAAGCCATTACCAACGATGATCCGTAGGGTGGGTGAAACCCACCATGCCGCGGCAAGGTGGGGTGGACGGGGTTAATGGTGGGTTTCACCCACCCTACGGGCGTCACGTATCCGCAACTGGGATGAACAAACCGTCCCGTGGTGGGTTTCACTCACCCTACGACCCTTACACATCCACATCCTCAACAAACCGGGCATTCTCCTGAATATACTGGAACCGCAATTCCGGTTTCTTGCCCATGAGCCGCTCGACCAGATCGCCGGTCTCGCCCGGGGCGTCTTCGTCCACCGACACATGGATCAGCTTGCGCGTCGCGGGGTCCATGGTGGTGTCTTTCAGATCCTTGGCGTCCATCTCGCCCAAGCCCTTGAAGCGGGATACATCGATCTTGCCCTTGCCGCCGATGCCCTTGGCCAGCCACTGGGCCTTTTCCACCTCGTCCAGACAATAGACGCGCTTGGCCCCTTGGGTCAGGCGAAACAGCGGCGGGCAGGCGAGGTAGAGGTGTCCCCGGTCAATCATCGGCCGCATCTGGGTGAAGAAAAACGTCATCAACAGTGCTGCGATATGGGCGCCGTCCACATCGGCATCGGTCATGATGATGACCTTGTCATATCGCAGATCGTCGATGTTGAACTTGGTTCCCATGCCCACGCCAAGTGCTTGGCACAGATCGGAAATCTCGGCGTTCTGGCTCATCTTGTTGGACGCCGCACCCAGCACGTTCAAGATCTTGCCCCGCAGCGGCAACAGCGCCTGGG
>JAQCLA010000363.1 GCA_027592105.1 Pseudomonadota bacterium
ATGCCCGTAGAGCCCCGCGCTACGCGCGCGCAGAGTGACGAGCGCCAGCACCGTGTCGATGGTGGGCGTCGCGGTGCCGGTCACGCGGCCAAGTTCTTGCACCGAGCCCAAGAGCGCGTCGATCTCCATCGGGCGACCGGCATCAAGGTCTTGCAGCATCGAGGTGCGATGCGCGCCCACGGCGGCCCCGCCATCGATCCGGCGGTCCACATCGATGGGGAATTTTACGCCAAGTTTTTCTGCAATCTCTTGCGCCTCAAGCATCATGCCGCGCGCCACGGCCCGCGTGCCGGGATCGGTGCAGAGAACATCGAGCGTGGCATGGGTAAGTGCCGAGATCGGGTTGAACGACAGGTTGCCCCAAAGCTTCACCCAAATCTCATCGCGCAGGCGCGGGCGCACGGGAGCTTTTAGCCCCGCCTTGCCCAAGGCTTCGGACAGGCGCACGGCGCGGTCGGATTTCGACCCGTCGGGTTCGCCCAAGCTGAACCGGTTGCCCTCGATATGCTTGACGACGCCTGGCTCAATGACTTCGGCAGCGGGATAGACCACGCAGCCCAAGACGCGGTCCGGGCCAAAGCCGTTCCATTGCGCATCGCCCGGATCGACGGATGCCAGCCTTGTGCCCTCAAGCGGGCCGCCATCCTTGTGGAAATACCACCATGGCACACCGTTGACGCCCGAGACGATGGTTGTGTCCGGCCCGATCAGCGGCGCCATCTTGCCGACGACGGGGGGCACGGAATGTGCCTTCAGCGTGACGATGACATAGTCTTGATGCCCAAGGGCCGCCGGATCATCGGAGGCGTTGACCTTGTAGGTCTTGCTCTCGCCCTCTTCGATCAGCGTCAGGCCATTGGCCTGCATGGCTGCGAGATGCGGGCCGCGCGCCACAAGGCTGACCTCGGCCCCGGCTTCGGCCAATTTCGCACCCATGTAGCCGCCGATGGCGCCCGCGCCGAAAATACAGATCTTCATGCTTGTTCCACCAATCCCAGTTTCTCGGCCAGTCCGATGCGCTGGAGCTTGCCGGTCGCCCCTTTGGGGATTTCGGCCAAGATCACGACCTTGCGCGGCACTTTGAACGCGGCAAGCCGTTCGCCTGCAAAGGCGCGGATATCAGCCTCGGTGGCGTCCATGCCTTCGCGCAGCACGACGGCGGCACCCACCTCTTCGCCGAGCTTGGGATGGGGGATGGCGAAGGTCACGACTTGGGCCACCGCCGGATGGGCCGACAAGATCCCATCGACCTCGAGCGGTGAGATCTTTTCGCCGCCGCGGTTGATGATTTCCTTGAGCCGCCCGGTGAGCGAGAGATACCCCTCATCATCGAACTGGCCCTGATCGCCGGTGCGGAACCAGCGGCGGCCATCGGCCTCGAAGAAATTCTTGGCATTGGCCTCGGGGTTGCCCTCGTAGCCGGGGGTCACATTGGGCCCGGAGATGACAATCTCGCCCACACCTTCGACAAGGCGGTTCTCGATCTCATGGGCGATGCGGACCAAGGGGCCAGCCTCCACGCCAACCGATCCCGGCTTTTGGGCGCGTGGCGGCAAGGGGTTGGAGGCCATCTGATGCGCGGCCTCGGTCATGCCATAACCCTCGATCACGGGGGCGCCAAAGGTTGCGGCGAGCTGTTCCATCACCGGGCCGGGCAGCGAGGCAGAGGAGGAGCGCAAGAAGCGCAGCGGAACATTCTTGATTGTCTCGGCATTGCGCGACGCCCGCGACAGGATCGTTTGATGCATGGTCGGCACGGCGGTGTACCAGCTCGGGCGCGCCTCCTCCATCCAGCTGAAGAACTTCATCGCGTCAAAGCCCGGTGCGCACCAGACCGACCCGCCAGCGGCAAGGCTGGACGACACCGCCGCGATCAGGCCGTGGATATGGAACAAGGGCATCACGTTGAGGCAGCGGTCGGCGGGTGTCAGCGCCAGCGAGGCACCGATATGGCGGGCCGAGGCCGCGACATTCGATTGCAACAGCGGCACGATCTTGGGCCGCGATGTCGTGCCCGAGGTATGCAAGATCAGCGCCACATCATCGGCACCGGGGGCCGCGGTGTCGGCTTGGCCTGCGCTGCCTTCGGCGGTCAGGGTAAAGCGGCCTGCGGGTTGGGCCGCGTCAACGGCCAGCCGGATCACTGTCAGGCCTTGCGAGAGGGCGGCGGCATGGGCGGCACCTGTTTCGCCCTCGGCCAAGATGATCGCCTTGGCCTTGAGGTCTTCGAGGTAAAAGGCGAATTCTTCTTGCTTATAGGCGGGGTTGAGCGGGCAGGTGGTGGCCACGCCCGCGACAGTCACGAAAGCCACGGCCATTTCGGGGCCATTTGGCAGCACAATGGCCACGCGGTCGCCGCGCCCGACACCCGCGCCATGCAGCGCTGCGGCGACATGGGCGGCTTGTTCGGCCAAGCCTGCATAGCTGAGCCAGTCACGGCCCGGAGCACCGATCGCCTGCGCGCGTTGATCTTGCGCGCTGATCAGCGCGGCGAGTGTGTCTGTCATGGGTGTCCCTCCTTTGGTCGCCATCGCTTGCCCGGCGACAGGCGCAATTTAGTGTTTTGTCGGCCCTTGGCCAGACTGGATA
>JAQCLA010000364.1 GCA_027592105.1 Pseudomonadota bacterium
GAACACCCCAAGTCCACGACAGCCGAGGCTTTGGCGGGCCTCAAGACCGTGTTCAAGAAAGACGGCAGCGTGACCGCAGGCAATGCCAGCGGCATCAATGACGGGGCGGCAGCACTTGTTCTGGCGCGCGGTGATGCGGCCGCACGGGCGGGTCTGACACCGCGCGCGCGTGTCATCGGCTACGCCCATGCCGGCGTGCGGCCGGAGGTGATGGGGATTGGTCCGGTGCCTGCGGTGGAGAACCTTTTGGCGCGCACGGGCCTGAAGATCACCGATTTCGATGTGATCGAGTCGAACGAGGCCTTTGCCGCGCAGGCGCTGGCGGTCAACAAGGGGCTTGGCCTTGATCCCGCCCGCGTGAACCCCAATGGCGGCGCCATCGCGCTGGGCCATCCCGTGGGGGCGACGGGGGCAATTATCACGATCAAGGCACTCTATGAGTTGGAGCGGATCGGCGGAAAACGCGCGCTGATCACCATGTGCATCGGCGGCGGTCAGGGCATCGCGCTGGCCATCGAGCGGGTCTGACGACCCAAAAGCGCGGGCGGGACTAACCGCTTCTTCAGCCCGCGCTGCCACAACAGGCCCATCGGTTTCGGGGCGTGTCAGCGGCATGAGCATCAAGGGGTTCGACGAACGTTTGGCGCGTGAACGCCGCGCCCGGCTACAGGCCGAGCGTTTGCTCGCCCAACGCTCGGAGGAGTTGTATTCGGCCAACAAAAAGCTTGCCGAGCATGCCCATGCGCTTTCGCATACTGTCATCGCCCAGCGCGAAGAGAATGCGGCCCTGATCGGGCGCTCGACCCGCACACAAGCCGCCCTTGAGGTGGCGACCGAAAAGGCCGTGATCGCTGAGCGCCGTTTGTGGGATGCGCTGAGCGCGGTTGAGGATGGTTTTGCCATCTTCGACCGTGACTGGCGTTTGGCGGTGGCCAATCCGGCGTGGCTTGGGGCGTTTGACGGTGTTGCCGATGTTGCCCCCGGTGCCAGCTATGAGGCGATCTTGCGCATCGCGGTCGATGAGGGGCTGATCGATCTGCAAGGCGAAGATGCCGATGATTGGGTTGATCGCATGATCGCCCGCTGGGAGGGGGCAAGCATCACCCAGACCGATATTCGGCTATTCAACGGCGTCTATGTGCGGCTGATCGACAAGCGCACACCGCAGGGTGACATGGTCAGCTTGGCTGTCGATATCACCGACACGATCCGCCGCGCGCGCGCGCTTGAACATGCCCGCGACCGGGCCGAGGCCGCGACCCGGGCAAAATCCACCTTCCTTGCCAATATGAGCCATGAGATTCGCACGCCGATGAACGGCGTCGTCGCCATGGCCGGCTTGTTGCGCGATACCGCCCTCAGCGATGAACAGCGCCTTTATGCCGAGACGATCCAGAACTCGGGCACGGCGCTGTTGACGATCATCAACGACATTCTCGACTACTCCAAGATCGATGCGGGCAAGATGCTTTTGCATCTCGAAAGCTTTGATCTGCGCCATCTGATCGATGAGATCTTTCGCCTGATGCGCCCCGGGCTAGAGGGGAAGGATCTGCGCTTGGTCCTTGATTACGACATGTTCTTGCCCGCGCGGATGGTCGGTGATCCGGGGCGGGTGCGGCAGATTTTGACCAACCTCATCGGCAATGCAGTGAAATTCACCGAAGCCGGTCATGTCACGGTGCGCGTGATCGGTGTGCCGGATGCCGCGCAGCCCGAGACCTTGCCCGTCAGGATCGTGGTCGAGGATACGGGCATTGGTATCGCCCCCGAGATGCAGGCCCATATTTTCGGCGAATTCAATCAGGTCGAGGCGCAGGCGACGCGCCGCTTTGACGGCACGGGGCTGGGTCTGGCCATCACGCGGCAGCTTGTTGCCTTGATGGGGGGTGAGATCTGGCTGACGTCGGCGCTGGGTCAGGGGTCATCCTTTGGCCTATCGCTGCCCTTTGGGCGCGATCCGGCGGTAGCAGCCGACCCTGCGCCGCCCGAGGAACCACCCATTGCCGCCAAGCGTGGCCTGCATGTTCTGGCGGCTGAGGATAACAAGACCAATCAGCTTGTCTTTCGCGCCATGCTCAAGGGTGTGGATCTGTCACTCGATCTGGTCGAGAACGGCGCGCTTGCACTTGCGCGCTATCATGAAGGGCGACCTGACCTGATCTTGACCGATATCTCGATGCCAGAGATGGATGGGATGGCTCTGGCGCGTGCCATTCGTGCGCATGAGGTGCAAATGGGCTTGCCGCCTGTGCCGATCATCGCAATGACCGCCCATGCGATGGAGAGTGACCGCGACCGTATTCTGGCCGCGGGGATTGACGCATGCCTGACCAAACCGCTCGACAAGACGCTGTTGCATGACATGATCCGCCGCTACGCACCGCCCGATTGCGGTGTGATTGCGGGGCTCAAGGCCGCCAGCGGGTAAGTGCCTCGGTCAGGCGGTAATGGCCTGTCTCGACCGCGCGCCAATTTTGGATTGGCCCATGGGTATAGGACCGCGCGACCGGGTCGGCGGGGTCGATCACGCCCAGCGCGCCAAGGATCTGGGTAATCACCGCCTCGGAGGCGCGGGTG
>JAQCLA010000033.1 GCA_027592105.1 Pseudomonadota bacterium
CATCCGACAAATCCGTGAGCATGCCGTGACCCCTAGGCCGGACGCACCCGAACCAATTGCACGGCCAAAATGCCCGCCGCCACGATGGCCACGCCCAACGCATCGACCCAGCTTAGCCCCTCGGCCAAAAGAAGGGCCGCGATTGCCACACCGAAGACTGGATTGAGGAAGTGAAAGGTCGCGGCCCGCGTCGCCCCGATGCGGCGCACTAGCCAAAACCAGATCAAGGTCGCCACGAGCCCCGGCATCAAGGTGGTATAGCCAAAGGCAAGGATCAACCGCGTCGACCAATCGACCGACCAGCTTTCCGTGAGCACCGCGAATGGCGCAAGTGCGGCCGCACCTACCAACATCTGCAAGCCGACCACCATCAACAAATTGCCATTGCCACCAGTCGCGCCCCGCATCGCCAAGGTGGCGACCGTCAGCGCCACTGCCGCGATCAGGCATAGCACGATACCCGTTGGATCGGCCCCACCGCCCAAACGCTGCGCCATGATCAAGCCCACGCCGCAAAACCCCGCCGTCAGCCCCGCCACACCCAAAAGCGGAAGCTTTTCGCGGAAAATTCCCCAATTCGCGGCTGCTACCAACAAGGGCATGGTCGAGGCGATGATCGCGGCAAGCGAGGCCTCGATCCATTGCATGGCAACGAAGTTCAGCCCGAGGTAGAGCGCGTTCTGGCAGATGCCGAAAATGATCACCGCGCGCCATTGGCCGGGACCAAGGCGCAGGCTTTGACCCATGGCCCCCGCGATAGCGATGCCGATCAACCCCGAGATCAAGAAGCGGATGGATAGGGCCGTGATAGGCGGCATGGCCTCGACGATCATCCGTGCCGAGGTAAAGGCGGACGACCAGATCAGGGCAAAGACGAGCCCGGCCAAGAATGCGCGGAAATCCATGAAGTCAGCTGGCCTCGGCCCAGAAAAGAGAAAGGGCCGCAGCCCATCTTGGGCGCGACCCTTTCACGAAAGCTGCATCAGGGCAATCAGCCGTTGACGCTGTCCTTGAGTGCCTTGGCGACGGTGACTTTCACCTGCTTGTCGGCATCTTTCTTGATCGTCTCGCCGGTGGCGGGATTGCGCACCATGCGTACGGGGCGCTCACGGCAATAGATCTTGCCGATGCCGGGGATGGTGACAGCGCCGCCGGCGGCGACTTCCTTGGTCACGATTGCGGAAACCGCATCGATCGCTGCTGCTGCGGTTTTCTTGTCCGAGCCCATCTCTTCCGCGAGTGCGGCGACGAGCTGGGTTTTGGTCATGGGTTTCTGTGCCATTGGTTTTGTTCTCCTGAATACTGCCCGAGCCCTAGGGCCCGTTGGCGCAAAGGTAACCGAGTATTGTGGCATCACACAACGCTTTGCGTACAGAAAAAGCCCAAAAACATGGCTTCGATGTCGTTTTTTGCCACTAAAGAAAGGCTGTTTCCTCAAAAGAGCGCAATTTCCGGCTGTGCAGGCGCTCCAGCGGCATGTCGCGCAGTGTTTCCATGGCGCGAATACCGATCAGCAAATGCCGCGAAACTTGGGATTTGTAAAATTCCGATGCCATGCCGGGCAGTTTCAACTCGCCATGAAGCGGCTTGTCGGACACGCACAGAAGCGTGCCATATGGCACGCGGAAGCGAAAACCATTGGCCGCAATGGTCGCGCTTTCCATATCAAGCGCAATGGCACGCGACTGGCTGAGGCGCTGGACGGGGCCAGTATGGTCGCGCAATTCCCAGTTGCGGTTATCAAGGCTGGCCACTGTGCCGGTGCGCATGATGCGCTTGAGTTCATAGCCCGCCAGCTCGGTCACATGGGCGACCGCATTTTCCAACGCCACTTGTATCTCGGCCAAGGCCGGCACCGGCACCCAGACGGGCAAATCATCGTCCAGCACCTTATCCTCGCGCAGATAGGCATGGGCCAAGACGAAGTCGCCCAAGCGCTGCGAATTGCGCAAGCCCGCGCAATGGCCGACCATGATCCAAGCATGCGGGCGCAGCACGGCGATATGGTCGGTGGCGGTTTTGGCATTCGACGGCCCCACCCCGATATTGACCAAGGTGATCCCGTTCCCATCCGCGCGCTTGAGGTGATAGGTCGGCATCTGCGGCATCTTGGGGGGATGCGCGATGGGGGCGGCAGGGTCGGTAATCTCGATATTCCCGGTGGCGACAAAGCTGGTGTAGCCGTTTGCCGGATCGGCCAACATGGCGCGGGCATAGCCCTCGAACTCATCGACGTAGAATTGGTAGTTGGTGAACAGAACATGGTTCTGGAAATGCACCGGGTCAGTCGCGGTATAATGTGCGATGCGCGCCAGCGAGTAATCCACCCGCTGCGCGGTGAAGGGCGCCAAGGGATGGGCGCCATCCTCGTAGGTAAAGCCAAGCCCGTTGACGATATCGTCATGCGTGGTGGAAAGATCGGGCACATCGAACACATCGCGCAATGTGAAATCGCTCGCCCCTTCCTGGGGGACGGTGATCGCGCTGTCGCCTGCGACGGCGAAATGCACGGGCATCGGCGTCAATGAGGGGCCGACCTCGACCGAAACACCGTGGTTCTTGATCAACAACCCGATCTGCTGGCGTAGGTAATTGGCGAAAAGATCGGGTCGGGTGATCGTTGTGGCGTAGCTACCCGGCTCGGCCACATGGCCAAAGCTGAGGCGGCTGTCGGTCAGGGCATAGGTCGTCGTGGTCGTGCGCAATTCGGGATAGAAGGCACGAAAGCGGGTGTCTATGGGCGCACCACCGCGCAAGGTATCGCTGAACCGGTCACATAAAAACCGCGACGCCTCGGCGTAAAGCGCCTGAAGATGGGCAACGGCGGCATCGGCATTGTCGAACAGCTTGCGCTGCTTTTCTTGATCGGGGCTGACGATGCGGGCGGATTTGTTTTTCATCTTTTCATCTTCATCTACAAAGGCGCGCATGGGCAAGGCACGCCGTCACGGCATATTGATCAAACAGGACCGGACGGTCATGGGTTTTCCCGCACGACCAGATCGGTCAAGGCAAAGCGGGTCACATCGACCAGCCCCAGATCGGAAATCCGCAAAGCGGGGATGACGACAAGCGCCAAGAGCGAGTGTTGCATATAGGCGTTGTTAAGCGTGCAGCCGCAGTCCGCCATCGCGGCGACCATCGCTTGCGCCTTGGCCGCCACCTCGGCCGCCGGGCTGTCGGACATCAACCCTGCGATGGGCAATTCCACCAACGCCAATTCCACGCCATCGCGCCAAACTGTGACGCCGCCGCCCACCTCGGCCAACCGATTGGCGGCTTTCGCCATCATCGCGCGACAGGTCCCCACGACGATCATATGGTGGCTGTCATGGGCCACGGTCGCGGCCATCGCCATGCCGGGCCCATAACCAAAGCCCGAGACAAAGCCATTGACCACCTGCCCCGTACCGCGATGGCGTTCGACCAGCGCGATATGGGCCACATCACCTTGCGCTGCGATCACGCCGCCCATGACGGGTAGCACCGCCTCCAGCGCCTCGGTGGGGGCTTGGTTCTCGACCACACCGATGACGCGCACGGTGACCGAAGCCGCCTCTTTCGGTGCCTTGGCCGCGAAATCATCCGCGCCCAACACCCGGCCCAGATGCACCGTGTCGCGCGCATCATCCGGCCAATCAAGATGCGGGCAATCGACCAAGCAGCGCCCGCCTTCGGCCACCAGCCGCCCGCGCGCATAAACAGCATCGATGGGCAGGGCGGATAGGTCCGAGGTCACGATCATATCGGCCCGTCGCCCTGGTGCGATCTGGCCGATCTCGCGTTCCAACCCGAAATGGGTGGCGGTGTTGATCGTGGCCATCTGCAGCGCGATCAGCGGGTCGCAGCCGCAAGCAATCGCATGGCGCACGGCGCGGTTCATATGCCCCTCATGCACCAGCGTGCCGGAATGGCAGTCATCGGTGCAGATGATCATGTTGCGCGGATCAAGCCCGCGCTCGGTGATCGCGGTGATCTGGGCCGCGATGTCGAACCAAGCCGAGCCAAGCCTGATCATCGACCGCATCCCCTGACGCATCCGCGCCACGGCGTCATCCTCACAGGTGCCTTCGTGGTCATCTGCGGGGCCGCCCGCCGCATAGGCATGAAACGCCGGCCCCAGATCGGGGGATGCATAATGCCCGCCCACGGTCTTGCCCGCCTTTTGGGTCGCCGCGATCTCGGCCAGCATTTGCTGGGAACCCGCGACCACGCCAGGGAAATTCATCATCTCGCCCAAGCCGATGATGCCGGGCCAGCCCATCGCCTCGGCCACGTCATCGGGGCCGATCTCGTAGCCCGTGGTCTCCAGCCCGGGGGCAGAGGGGGCGCAGCTTGGCATCTGGGTCCAGATATTGACGGGCTGCATCAGCGCCTCGTCATGCATCAGCCGCACACCGCGCAGGCCAAGGACATTGGCGATCTCATGGGGGTCGGTGAACATGGAGGTCGTGCCATGCGGGATCACGGCGCGGGCGAACTCGGCGGGCGTCAACATGCCGGACTCGATATGCATATGCCCGTCGCACAGGCCGGGGATCATGTAGCGCCCACCCAGATCGACCACCTCGGTCTTGGGTCCGATGCAATGGCTGGCATCGGGGCCGACATAGGCAAAGCGGCCGTGGCGGATGGCCACCTGCCAGCCCGCCATCACCTCGCGGGTTTGCACCAGCACGACGCGCGCGCCTGTCAGCACAAGATCGGCGGGCACGCGCCCTGCGGCGGTGGCGACCAGATCGGCGGCCACATCGGGCCAGCTTGGAAAGGGGATGGGCGTTTGCATGGCCCAATCTTGCCCATCGCCGTGAAGCTGGCAAGTGACGCTTGGGTGACGGGGGCGTTAAAGCAGGTCTTCCTCGACATCGGTGATGTCGATGCCCATTGCTTCAGCACCCGCTTCCAGATGATCGGCGAAATGCGGGCTACCCAGCAGGTAATCGGCGGTGAGCGTCGTTGCCTCGGCCAAGGCGGTTGCCACCGCTTCTTTCCAATCCTCGGGCTCGAAACTGCCGCGACCGACCCAGTAGAGCGCCACCAGTTCGGCGCGCTCATCCTCGGGCATTGCGGCGATAAAGGCGCGCAGCTCACCCTCGGCGCGGATCAGCTCGTGACCCATCAAGACGATTTGCGCGACTTGTTGCGGTGATAGCTCCATGCCGAACCCTCCCTTTCTGGGGCTATTGGGCATGGGCCGCGCGCCCGCGTCCTTGATCTGGCGCAAATGCGCCCGGTCAGAAAAACAGGCGGCGATAAAGCGCGTGAGGCATAAACGCGGTCAACCGGAAAACAAGGCTGAACAAGGTCGGGAAATGCCGCGCGAAGCCGCCACGCTGCATATGGTCGAAGAAGATCTGCGCGGCGGGCTCTGGGTCCATGATGAAGGGCATGGTGAAATCATTCTTGTCGGTCAGCCGGGTGCGGATGAAGCCGGGGTTGACCAATTGCACATCGACGCTCGTGTCCTTGAGATCGCCATCAAGCGATTCCGCCAGCGAATAAAGCCCCGCTTTCGAGGCCGCGTAGCCGATCGCACCGGGCAAGCCGCGAAAGCCCGAAAGGCTTCCGGTCAGCACGATATGGCCCGCATCGCGGGCGACGAAATCAGGCACGACATGGGCCAGCACGCGCGCGGCGCCTGTCAGGTTAATGTCGAACATGGCCTCGACCTCGGGGCCGTTCCAAGCTTTCGCCGATTGCGGCCAATAGACACCGGCCAGAAACACCATCCCGTCGGTCTGGCCCAATTGGCCCCATGCGGCCGCCACGCTGTCGCGATTGGCGATATCCATCGCGACGACCTGCGCCGGGCCGGGAAGCTCGGCGGCGAGTGCGTCCAGCCGCTCGGTCGAGCGCGCCGACAAGATCACCTCGGCCCCCGCTTGACTGAGTTTCAGCGCCAGTGCGCGGCCCAACCCTTCGGATGCGCCGACCAGCCAATAGCGTTTGCCTTTGAAATCCCGCATCACATCACCCCTTCAGATCGGATTACGCGCGCCTTGCGGCAGCGGCGTTGTCGCCAGAACCGCCATCGCGCCAAGTTTCAGCACGCAAGGCACCAGCGCATAAAGATAGGTCAAAAGATCGAGCGCGCCTTGCGGGTTTTCGCCCCCCGATTGGAACCCCGCCGCGTCAAGCGCGGGCAACAGCACCACGGCAGCAAAGGCCAGCGTCAATTTCGAGACAAAGGCCCACAGGCCGAAGCCCGCCGCGGCCTCGGGTGCGATCTGTTCCATCCGGCGTGCAAAGAGCGCAGGCAAGAGCGCGAAATCCGCCCCAAGGGCCGCGCCCGAGACAAGACAGACCAACGCAAAGGCGACCGTGTCGCCCGGCCCCAAAAGCAGCACCAGCGAAAAGGCAGCAATCGCCAAGGCCATCGCCGCAAGCAGCATCGCACGCGGCCCGAACCTTGCGGCAGCACGCGACCAGAACGGTGCGCTGACAGCCGCAGCAAGGAAGAACAGCAGCAGCAGCGGCCCCTCCATCCCCGGGGCCAGCAAAACGCTTTCGACATAGAACAAAAACAGCGTCGATGACACGGCGACGGGGGCGGCATTCATCAGCGCCACCAGCAACAGCCGCCGCGCTACCGGGTCTGCCAGCACGATGCGAAAGCCGCTGTCAGCAGGCACAAGGCTGGCACCCCATTCACGGCGCATCAGCCAAAGCGCCAGCGCGCAAAGCCCGGCAAAGCCCAGCGCGAAATTGCCGTAAGGGTTGCCGGTCGCATCCAAAACCGTCGGTGCGACGGCGGCAGCACAAACGCCAAGGAGCGCGCCGGTTTCCCGCCATGCGGCCAGCCGCAGATAGCCCTGCGCGCCAAGCCGCGGCGCGGCGGCGACACCTTGGGCGTACATGCAGATCGTCAAGAACGAAAAGGCCGAGAAAAGCCCCGTCATCATCAGCGCAAACCACCAGATCGGCGCGATGGGTGGCGTCACCGCGAAAAGTCCGAACATCGACGCCGCCAGCACCGCCACACCGCCCGCGACGGCCAAGGCCCGCGCACCGCGCAAGCGTTGCGCCAGCCAGCCCAAGACCGGGTCTTGCACCACATCGAACAGGCGCAGCGCGAACAAAACACCCGCCAGCGCGGTCAGCCCGACGCCGAACTCATCGACATAGACCTTGGGCGCATGGATATAGATGGGCAGGCCAGCGGCCGCCAACATTGCGGCGAAAACCGCGTAACCCGGGCGCGAGGGGGCGGGCGCCATATCAGGAAACATCTTGCTCCGGCGGGGCGGGACGCACGCGGTAGGGCGCGCCCTTCCACCAGAGCTTGAGCGCCTGCCAATGGATCAACGCCAAAACGCGGCGCGCGCCAAGGGGTCGGCGCAAACTCGAACGCAAGATCGCCCATGTCGACAGTGCGCGCCGCTTGCCGGTCAGCGTGGCCAAAAGCCCCTCACCATCCGTGCTGTAATCGATCCAGATGCCCAGCCGGTCGGCCCGGATATCGAAGCGAAAGCTGTAGCCGCCTTCGATGGGCTGAAAGGGCGAGACATGAAAAATCTTCTGTGCGCACAGCGTATCCTCGCGCGTGATGGGCCGCTGATCGGGATGGGCGCACAGATAGCTGTGCCTGTCGCCAAAGGTGTTCGAGACCTCGGCGATCACGGCACGAAGCGCGCCTGCATCATCATGGGCGAGCCAAAATGAGACCGGGTTGAACACATGTCCCAGCATGCGCGGCTGTGCCAAAAGCTCCAGGGTGCCGCCTGTCACATCTGCCAGACCGTGACTGTTCAAAACCGCGCGCGCCCAGGCCGCACCGCGCCCATGCTTCGGCGGACCGCCATGATCATTGTCATGCAGTGATGTCAGCCCGGCTCGGTTGCGCCCGAACAGCCAAGGCGCGCGCGGCCGCGGGTCTTCGGCATCCACCAGCACATAATCGATGGAATAGGTAAAAGCGTTCTCTACCGCACCGCGGCGCCCGTGAAAGGTCGCAGCCGCGATATGTTCGACATGGCTCATGCCGCCATGCGCGCCGCATCGCGTTCCGCCATCGCCGCGACCACGTCGAGCGCGCTGGCGTAACCATCTTCGTGAAACCCGTTCTTCATCCATGCACCACAGAACCATGTGTTGTTTTGCCCGTTCATCCCACGCACCGTGCCTTGGGCGGCAAGTGCTGCGAGATCATAGACCGGGTGGCGGAAGGTGGCCGTGTCATAGATCAATGTCTCGTCGATCGGCCCACGGCTGTTGAGCGTGACGAAAAGCGGGTCACTTTCCGGGATCGGCTGGAGACAATTCATCCAATACGTCAGGTCGATCGGCCCACCCTCATGGCCGGGACGCTCGGTGTAATTCCATGATGACCATGTCACGCGCCGCTTGGGCATGGCGCTGGCATCGGCATGGAGCACGGCGGTATTGGGCTGGTAGCGCACGGCACCCAGCGCCGCGGTTTCGGTGGGTGTCGGATCGGCGAGCATGGCAAGGCTATCGTCGGAATGGGTGGCAAACACCACCTCGTCGAAGACATCCCAATGCCCTTCGCACAAGATTTCAGCCCCAAGACCACTGCGCTTGACCGTCTTGATCGGGGTTGCCACGCGGATATCGACACCCTTGACCAACAGCGCCTGTTCGAGCCGGGTCACATATTCGATGGACCCACCCTGCACCGTCCACCATTGATGCTGGCCTGTGGCCTGCATCAGGTGGTGATTGCGGAAGAACCGTACCAAGGCCTGGGCCGGGAAATCCATGATCTCTTCTTTGGGGGTGGACCAGATCGCGCCCGAGATCGGCGTCAGGTAGTAGTCACGGAACCAGCGGCCCATCTGCATCTGATCCATCAACTCGCCCAGCGTGATGGTGGCATCGGTCGCGACCTTTTCCGCCCCGGCATTGAAGCGCAGCAGATCACGCACCATGCGCAAGAAAGCGGGATTGGCCAGATTGCGCTTTTGCGCAAACAGCGCCGAAAAGCTGCGCAGCCCATATTCGATCCGGCCACCGCCGATGGATGCGGCAAAGCTCATATCCGATTTCGTCACCGGCACATCGAGGGCCGCGAAGAGCTTGGTCAGATTGGGATAGTTGGCGTAGTTGAACACGATAAAGCCGGTATCGACCGGCTGATCGCCACGCTTGCCTGCCACGATCGTGCGCGCATGCCCGCCCAAACGCGGCTCAGCCTCGAACAAGGTGACATGATGCGAATCGGCAAGGTGATAGGCAGCGCCCATGCCCGAGATTCCGCCGCCGATCACGGCGATCCGTTTCGGCGCAACGGCCGGTTGTTCGAATGGCATCGGCGATGTCCCCTTAAAAGCATCGAAAAGCGCGTTAATTAGGATACGCGCGGCTGTGCTTCATAGATCAAAGAAAATAGTTTTGATCCAGTCTAGGGATAATCCCGTAAACGCGCTATGCTGTCCTCGAACGACCACGCTGAACAGCCAGCTGACGCCCTGTGGGGATGGTACCGGCCATCTTTTTATGCGTCAGCAAGAAAGGCGTGACCCGACCGTGACGGCAATGGAAAAGACAGAGGCGCATTGGGTGGCCAGTATGGCCTCCATAGCGCAGCACCAAGATCAAAAGGCCTTTGCCGAAGTGTTTCGACACTTCGCCCCGAGGGTAAAGGCCTTCTTGATCAAGTCCGGGGCGGACTATGCCCTTGCGGAGGAGTGTATGCAGGACGTGATGGCCACGCTCTGGCATAAAGCGCATCTTTACGACCCGTCGCGGGCATCCGTCGCGACGTGGATCTTTACGATTGCGCGCAACCGCAAGATTGACTTGTTGCGCCGCTATGCCCGCCCCGAGCCCGAGGATCTACCTTGGGGCCCCGAGGACGCGCCTGATCAGGCCGATGCCATCGCCTTGCAACAAGAATCCACCAAACTTGCCGAAGCGGTCCGCAAACTTCCCAAGAAACAACGTGATCTGATCGAACGGGCCTATTTCGGCGACCTCACACATAGTGAAATCGCCGCCGAAACAGGATTACCCCTTGGCACGATCAAGTCTCGCATTAGGTTGGCGCTGGAAAGGTTGCGCCACGCAATGAATTGAGGAGGCCGGATGCCCGCCATTCGCCATCATGTTCCGGATGATCTGTTGATGGGCTACGCCGCTGGCGTGCTGCCCCAAGCTTTTGATCTGGTCGTCGCAACCCATGTCTCGCTCAATGATGACGCGCGTGTCCGCCTTGCGGGATACGAGGAATTGGGCGGCGCCGTTCTCTCCGACATCAGCGAGGCCGAGTTGGCCCCCGATAGCCTTGAGCAGACGCTTGCCAAGATTTCGCGCATGCAGCCGACCGAGCGCAGCGCGCCGACGGGCGGCGTCTTTCCCGCCCCCTTGCGCAAGATGGTCGGCGGTGACGCCAGCGCGGTGAAGTGGAAATCCATCGCGCGCGGCACCAAACAGGCGCTGCTTTGCGCCGATGGCGATGCGACCGCGCGGCTTTTGTATATCCCCGCAGGTCAAGCCATGCCGGAACACAGCCACCGCGGCACGGAGATGACGCTGGTCCTGCAGGGAGGCTATAGCTCGGAAGATGGGCATTTTAAGCGCGGTGATCTGGAAGTGGCCGGGCAGCAAACCCACCACACGCCTATTGCGGATGATGATGGTGAAGATTGCATCTGTCTGGTGGCAACCGATGGGCGGCTACGCTTTGACGGGCTTTTGCCACGGATCGCGCAAGTCTTTCTGCGCATTTGACCCAGCGGCCCTTGGCCGATGCCCAATAACAACAAATTCGGCCCCTCGCGCGGTGAATTGAAGCTGCGGCTGGCCATCAGCCTGTTTGGTTTGGCGCTTTTGATCGGCGCTTATGCCACTAATGGCATCGGCGGCATCGCCTCGCTTGAGATCGGGATCATCGGCACGGCGTTTTTCGGCGGCTCGGCGATCTGGTGCGCCCTACGGCTATGGCGCGAACCGTAGCGGATCGTCGGGCTGGCTGCCGCGCGCGTTCCAACAGGCCTTTCCCTGCCCCGTTCAAGCAGCGCTTTGTGATGCCGCCTCGGCACTGCGCACAAAGGCCGGTTTGTCGGCTGTGCTGAGATCGGCGGCGTAGGCATAACCGCCCAGATCGAAATCAAGGATCGCCGCCGGATCGGTCAGCCGCCGCTCGATGATAAAGCGCGCCATCGCACCGCGTGCCTTTTTCGCATAAAAGCTGACGATTTTGGGCCCACCCGGCTTATCCTCGAAGAACTGCGGGGTGATCACCTGCAACGACAGCGCGCCGCGATCAACAGCCGTAAAATACTCGACCGAGGCGCAGTTGATCAGCGTCTCGCTTTTCATCTCGGCCGCCTGTGCGTTTAGCGCGCGGGCAATCTTGTCACCCCAATAGGCATAAAGATTTGCACCCTTTTCCGTGGCCAAGCGGCTGCCCATTTCAAGCCGATAGGGCGCGATCGCATCAAGTGGGCGCAACAGGCCGTAAAGCCCCGACAAGATGCACAGACGATCTTGCGCAAAGCGCAGGTCATCGGCGTCAAGGCTTACCGCCTCAAGCCCCTGATAAGTGTCACCCGCAAAGGCAAGGGCCGCAGGGCGCGCATCTTCACCTGCCTCATCGAAGCGCTGGAAACGTTCAGCGTTCAGCGCGGCCAAGCTGGGCGAAATATCCATCAAATCGGCCAGATCCGCCGCAGTCAGGCCACGGGCGGTTTGCGCCAAGGCGCGCGCCTCATCCTGAAAACGCGGCCGCGTCATTTCCACCGCGCGGGCGGCCCAGTCGAGGCGTTTGGCGGGGGAAATCACGATCAGCATGGGCCATCCTCCGGTTCGATCCTTGGGTTGGTCATGGACCTAGCGCCATGGGCCGGGCTGGGCAACCCGCACTTGTGTCACTCACCGCTTGAGATTGCACGCGCTGCGTTCCAGTATCGGCCGAGCGAAAAGGCCGGGCCTTTGTGAACGACGATCCAAGAACAGAGCGCGCGCCAACGCGCGCACAAAGCCGCAACCGCGTTCAAACCGCCGCGCTGGTCATCATCGCGGGGGCCTTAATCTTGTTCTTGCTGGTCGAGGCGCGGTTCTTGCTGACATCGCTTGCCGTAGCGATCATCGTCTTCAGCCTGACAAGCGATGCGATCGGCTATATCGCGCGGCTCAAGATCGGGCCTTTGGGCATTCCCAACTGGTTGGCGAGCCTTGCAGCCGTCACCTTGATCTCGACCGGAATGTTTATGCTCAGTTCGTTGATCTTGTCGCAGATCAACACCGTTTTGACGACAACGCTGACCTATACCGACCGCGCCCCTGCGGCGGCGGCGGATCTTTTCGCTTGGATGGGCCCCGAGGTCGAGACAGCGATCGCATCGGCCATCCGCAGCATCGATGTACAAGGCTATCTGGGTGCCTTGGCCGGTCAGGCAGGCGGGCTGATGCAAGGCACGGTGCTGGTCATCTTGTTCGTCGGCTTCTTGTTCGCCGAGCGTTTGTGGTTCGATGTCAAGCTGACCAGCTTGATGGGCGGCAATGCCAAGCGCGCGGCCCATGCCCAGCGCATCATCGGCACGATCATGCGGCGGGTGAATTACTACCTTTTGGTCAAGACCTTGGTCAGCGCGGTGACGGGCTTGATTGTCTATGGCGTGGCAATGTTGTTCGGGCTGGAATTGGCGGTCGCGATCGGGATTTTGACCCTTATCCTCAATTACATTCCCAATGTCGGCTCGATCGTGGCAACGGTGCTGGCGACCTTCGTGACCTATGTGCAATTGGGTGAACCGGGTCCAACACTTGCCTTTTTCTTGTCGGTTGGCGTGATCCAGTTCCTCAATGGCAATATCATCGACCCATGGCTGATGGGCCGCGCGCTGCGATTATCGACCTTCGGCATCATCGTGGCGCTGGCTTTTTGGGGTTCGGTCTGGGGCATTGCGGGGATGTTTTTGTCGGTGCCGATCATGGTCGCGGCCATGATCGTATGCAGCCATGTGCCGGGGCTGCGCCCCATGGCGGTCTTGCTCTCGCGCGAGGGGTTGCCCGATCTGGATACGGATTTGCCCAACCGCTTCACGACTGCCCGCATGGCCGCCACCACAGGAACGAGCCGGGTCAGCAAGGGGCGCAAACTGTCGGATTAACCCGGCTCGCGCAGCACCTCGAGAAAGGCATCGCCAAAGCGTTCGGCGCGACGGTCGCCCAACAGCCGCACGATCCCCGAGAGGTCGGCCGGCCGCATCTCGGCCAGCTTGGCCAATTGCGCCGATGAACAGGTCACGGGCTTATCGATCCCGCCTTCGCCGCGCGCCAGATCGGCCTGCACCGCCAAAAGCCTGTCATAAAGCGAGCCTGCATCGCGCCCTGCAAGCTTGCGCCGCGCCGGGTGCAGATCTTCGGGCTGTACGCCCGTGATCACGGCCAAGAACTGCGCACCATATTTTTCCAGCTTCGTCGCCCCCACCCCGGTGATCCGCGCCATTTGATCCAGCGTTTCGGGCCGGGTTTCGGCCATCTCGATCAAGGTGCGGTCGGTGAAAATGACGTAAGCGGGCACGCGCGCCGCCTCGGCCAAGGCGCGGCGCTTGGCCTTGAGCGCGGACAGAAGCGGCGCATCCTCTTCGCCCACCAGCATCTTGACCTGCGGGCGGCGGGGGGCCGATTTGATCGTGTCATGGCGCAGGGTGATCCCCGCCTCGCCGCGCAGGATGGGCCGCGCGGCCTCGGTCATGCGCAGCGCGCCATGCCGGGCCGGGTCGGGGCGCACCAGATCATGGGCGGCCATCTGACGAAACACCGCCTGCCAGCCGCGCGTGTCGAACTCGGTCCCGATGCCGAAAGTGGGCAGCGTTTCATGGCCACGTTCGCGCATCTTTTCGGTCAGATTGCCGGTCAGAATGTCGATCAGATGCCCTGCGCCGAACCATTCGCCAGTGCGCAAGATCGCCGACAGCGCCTTGCGCACCGGGGTCGTGGCATCAAAGGTTTCGGGCGGGGTCTGGCACAGATCGCAATTGCCGCAAGGCTGGGCCACCTCTCCGAAATAGCCCAACAAGGCCTGACGGCGGCAGCCCAGCGCCTCGGCCAGACCCAAAAGCGCGTTCAGCCGCGCGTGATCGGCGGCCTTTCGCTCTGGCGGGGCCAGCCCCTCGTCGATTTGCGATCTGCGAAAGCGGATATCGTCGGGGCCATAGAGCGTCATCGTATCGGCAGGTGCACCATCGCGGCCCGCACGACCGATTTCTTGATAATAGCCCTCGATCGATTTGGGCAGATCGGCATGGGCCACCCAGCGGATATCGGGTTTATCCACGCCCATGCCAAAGGCGATGGTGGCCACCACGATCAACCCATCCTCGGTCGCAAAACGCCCCTCGACGATGCGGCGATCCTCGGCCTCCATCCCGCCGTGATAGTGACAGGCGCTATGGCCTGCCTGCGCCAATGCTGCTGCCAAGGTCTCGGTCTTGGCGCGGGTGCCGCAATAGACAATCCCCGACTGCCCCTTGCGCGCGGCAGCGAAGGACAGGATTTGCCCGCGCGGGTTCTGTTTCACCTCGAAGGCCAACGCCAGATTGGGCCGATCAAAGCCGCGCAGGAATGTCTCGGGCTGGGCGCCATCGAAAAGACGGGTAACGATTTCTTCGCGCGTCTCGGCGTCCGCCGTGGCGGTGAAGGCGGCCAGCGGCACATCAAGCGCGCGCCGCAATTCCCCGATACGCAGGTAATCGGGGCGGAAATCATGGCCCCACTGGCTGACGCAATGCGCCTCATCCACGGCGATGAGCGACACACCCGCGCGCCTGAGCATACGCTCGGTGCCTGATGCCGCCAGCCGTTCAGGCGCGATATACAAAAGCTTTAGACTGCCGTCTTCCAGTGCGGCCCAGACGGCATCGGTTTCCTCTTGCGTATTGCCCGAGGTCAACGCGCCCGCGACCACGCCCGCCTCGTGCAGACCGCGCACCTGATCGCGCATCAAGGCAATCAGCGGCGAGATCACCACCGTCACGCCCTCGCGTATCAGCGCGGGCAGCTGGAAACAGAGCGATTTGCCCCCACCAGTCGGCATGATCGCCAAGACATTGCGCCCATCGGCCACAGCCTCCACGATCTCGCCCTGACCGGGACGAAAGGCGGAAAAGCCAAAGACCGAGGATAAAAGCGCGTGCGCGTCCTGCATGGGGTCGCCTGTCGGAAACTCGAAATATTTGCTCGATTTTTATGGACTCTCCCATGTTGAGACGGGGTTAACAAGGGCTTGGGGCCAGATCAGGGGGACGTTTTTCGAACATCCACAGGATATTGTGGCGCACAAAGGGTTGCAGCAATCGCCAGAGTGGTTACATCGGCGGCCTATGCGCGACAGGTGATGTCACCTGCGGCTGTGTTCTGGGGAAATGACCAAGATGCGTATTCTTTATGCCCTGTCCGGTGCGTTCTTTGGGCTGGTGGCCGCGGTCGCCGCAACAGCACAACAGGCCCAGCCCGAGGTGACGCTGCGCTTTCAGCATTTCGTCTCGCCCGCCAGTGCCAACCCCGCGCATTTCATGCAGCCTTGGGCCGACGCGATCGAAGAACAATCGAATGGCCGCATCAAGGTCGAGATCTACCCTTTCATGCAGCTGGGCGGGTCGGCCACCGATCAATATGACCTGATCCGCGACGGCGTGATCGATGGTGGTTGGGTCATCCCCGGCTACCAACCCGGCCGTTTCCCCGAGGCCGAGGCGCTGGAACTGCCCTTCATGACCACCAAATCAGCGGAGGAGGCAAGCCGCGCCGCTTGGGCCTTTACCCAAACCCATCTGATGGATGATTTCGCCGATGTGCATCTGATCGCGGTGCATATGCATGGGCGCGGGCTGATCCATCTGCGCGGCGCGCCGATCGCGGCGCTGTCTGATTTCAGCGGTCTGCGCCTGCGCGGCCCGTCGCGGCCCGCCACGTTGCTGCTGGAGCGGCTGGG
>JAQCLA010000365.1 GCA_027592105.1 Pseudomonadota bacterium
ATCATAGGCGCCGATCCGCATCGCCTCGACCGCCATCGGCACATCGCCATGTCCGGTGATCATGATCACTGGCAGCCCGCTATCGATACCCATCAATCGCTTGAGAAAGGCCATGCCATCCATGCCCGGCATCTTGACGTCGCTGACAACCACACCCGGCCAATCCGAGCCGATCACTTTGAGCGCGTCCTCGGCCGATGCGAATGTCTCGGTCTCGAACCCGGACAGCGCCAACCACTGGCTGATCGACTGGCGCATATCCTGTTCGTCATCCACGATCGCGATTTTCATCAGCGCTTTCCTTTCCCGTTACTCTGCCGCCCGCGTATCGCCGCCCTTTAGCGGCCGCAGACGGATCTCGAACACCGCGCCGCCTGTTTCGCCATTGCGCGCGGTCAACCGACCGCCGAAATCGGTGATGATCCCCGACGAAATCGCCAACCCCAGCCCCACCCCCTCACCGGGTTTCTTGGTGGTGTAGAATGGCTCGAACAAGGCATCGAGATCGTCAATCCCCTTCCCGCTGTCGCGCACGGTCAGCACCGCCTCTTCGCCCTCGGCGATCAGCAAGTCCAACTCGCGTTTCTCGACATCCTTGAGCGCGTCGAGCGCATTGCGCAAAAGGTTGATGATCACCTGTTCCAGCCGCAGCCGGTCGGCCAAGACCATGACCGGGCGGCGTGGCAGGCTTTGGTTGATCTCGACCCGCGTGGTGCGCAATTGCGGCTCCATCATCGTGAGCGCCCCCTTGAGCGCATCGCGCAGATCGACGGGTTCCAACGCCTCTGCGCCCTTTCTGGCATAGGATTTCAGCTGCCGCGTGATCGCGCCCATCCGGTCGATCAAATCGTCGATCCGTTGAAAACTCGACGCGGCCTCATCCACGCGTTTGCGTTGCAACAGCAGCCGCGCACCCGCCAGATAGGTTTTCATCGCCGCCAAGGGCTGGTTCAGTTCATGGCTGACAGCCGCCGACATTTCGCCCAGCACGGCGAGTTTCTGGCTTTGCGCAAGGCTCTGTTCGGCCTCTTCCAGCGTGCGTTCGACGCGCTGACGCTCGGCGATTTCCCGCTGGAGGCGCGCGTTCAACCGGTGAAGCTCTGCCGATTCTCGCTGAAGCCGAAACGATTGCATCCGCGCACGCCTGCCGAAAACGTAAAACCCCCCCGCCAAAAGCAACGCGAATCCCATGATCTGAAGCGAGAGAACCCCGTTCACCCGTTCACGAACCGAGGTGAAAGTCGTGTAGCTGACGATGCGCCAGCCACGAAATGGGATGCGGCTTTCAAGACGGATGACATCGCCGTCGAAAAAGCCCGGCCTTGTTTCGCCGAATGCGAAATCGCCCGTGGCTTGGATCGCGCGCTGGATGGCGGTTTGCACGGGCTGGAGGGTCAGCGCCTCGGCCTCGGTCCGCCCACGCCAGCGCGGCTCGGTCGCCAAGATGATGGCCCCTTCGCTATTCATCAAAAAGATCGCCTCGGCCGCGCCGCGCCAGCGTTCAATCAGGCGCGACAGGTCCACCTCGACCACGATCACACCGAGCAGCCGGTTATCCATGGCGCGCATCGCGCGTGAAAAGGTGAAGTCGAAACGCCCTGTTTCGGGCTCGTTCGAGGTAAAGACCGTATCATTGGACCGCGCGGCCTGGACGAAAAACGGGTCGCTACTGCGCCCTTGGCCCAATCGCTCGCGATCCGTGGCGGCCACGACGCGCCCGTCGCGGTCCACCAGCATCAAGGAGGCCGCCCCGATCTCGTCGATATAGGAGATCAAGCGCGAACTGGTCTCGAGATAGCTTGCGTTTTCCAACGAGCGGATCAGCACCGGATCGCGCGACAACAACAGCGGCACGACCGAGTGGCGCTGCAATTCTGATTGCAGACTGCCCGAATAGATCGCCAAGCGCAGCTCGGCCCGGTTGCGGGTCGTTTCGGTGAACCGCTGGGTCAGATAGGTATTCGACACCCAGATGATCGCGCCCGCGCACAGCACGAACAGCACCAAAACGCCACGCAAAATCCAGCTGCGCCTGCGCAGCTGCGGGTCGTTCGGACCATGGGGATCGACGGTGATCATGCCACTATCGTAGGGGCGCGCGGCCCCACGCTCAAGCGGTGCGCGCGCTTAGGCCGCCACCAAGGCTTGGGCGAGGCTTTGGAACATCACCGCGCCATCGGCGCTACCATGGGCCGGCTCCATCGCGCGTTCGGGATGGGGCATCAAGCCCAGTACGCGGCGATTGGCGCTCAACACGCCCGCGATATCATCGACCGCACCATTTGGATTGCCGACATAGCGAAAGGCGACCCGATCCTCGGCCGCAAGCTGGGCCAGCGTTTCGGGATCAGCGACGTAATTGCCATCGTGATGGGCAATCGGAATGGTGATCTCGGCGCCCTGCGCATAGCCGTTCGTGAACAAGCTATCGGTTGTCTCGACCCGCAGCTTTTGTGGGCGGCAGACGAATTTCAGCCCCGCGTTGCGCATCAAGGCACCGGGCAGGATACGGGTCTCGCACAAGACCTGAAAGCCGTTGCAAATGCCCAAAACATAGCCGCCCGCC
>JAQCLA010000366.1 GCA_027592105.1 Pseudomonadota bacterium
TGTGCGCAAACTGGTGGGCGATGATTTCTTCAAGGCGATGGCGGGTATCTATCTGCGCGCCAACCCGCCTAGCGATCCACGCCTTGCGCTTTATGGCACGCGTTTTCCCGGCTTTCTGGCGCGTTTTGAACCCGCGCTTCACCTGCATTATCTGCCCGATGTGGCGCGCCTCGACCTTGGAATGCGCCAATCCTATCATGCCGCAGATGCCGCCCGCTTTGACACAACGGGGTTGGAACCGGCCGCCGTTTTGTCGCTGAAGCCGCGCCTTGCGCCTGCGACGCTCATCCTCTCCTCGCGCCACCCGGTCTTTGCGATCTGGCGCTACAACACCGAAACAGGCGCCCCCAAACCCGACCCGGTCCCGCAAGATGTGATGATCGCGCGCAAGGGCTTTGACCCGGTACCGCATCTGTTGCCGCAAGGTGGCCTGACGCTGGCCCGCGCGCTCAAGGGGCGGCTCACACTGGCCGAGGCGATGACCCGCACCTTGGCCGATCATCCGACCGCCGACATCGCGGCGCTCGTCACCTTGATGTTTACCGCGGGCGCGCTGACGCATGACGCCTGATGCCCTGAAAGGACCCCAATGATGAACAGTTTGATCACCCTTCACGCCCGGATCTTCGGGGCGCTTGAAACCCATCTGGCGCCTGCGCTTTTGCCAAGCCTTGCGCGGCTGCTCTTCTTGGGTGCCTTGTTCATGTATTACTGGAATGCCGGGCTGACCAAGATCGGGGACGGGTTTGGGGGCCTGTTTCAATTGTCACCCGGGGCCTATGTGCAAATCCTGCCCCGCGCGGTCGAGGCTGTGGGCTATGACCCCTCTGCCTTGGGCGCATTGGCGCGCGCCACGGTGCTTTTCGGCACATGGGCAGAGTTCCTGCTGCCGATCCTTTTGGCCGTGGGGCTATTCACCCGGATCGCGGCACTGGGCATGATCGGCTTTGTCATGGTGCAGACATGGGTCGATGTGATGGGCCATGGCGCGGTCTTGGGCGCGCTGTTCGACCGCCATGCCGACGGGTTGATCGACACCCGCGCGTTTTGGATCTTTCCGCTCTTGCTGTTGGTCTTCAAGGGTGCGGGTCCGCTCTCGCTCGACACCGCGCTCGCGCGCTGGCTTCAGCCCAAGAGCGCGGCTTTCGTCGCGGCGTCCCAGCCAAGGTAAAGCTGCCCGCCCGCCGCGATCAAGGGCCGCTTCATCACGCTGGGGTGGGCGGCCAATAGCGCCACGGGCGCGGTGTTTTGCGCGGCCGCGTCCAACCCCCGCCATGTAGTGGAGCGCCGGTTGATCAAACCTGCACCGAATTGCGCCAAGGCCCGGTCGCGCAGCGCATCGGGCAGGCCCGCCTCGCGCAGATCGACGAGGCTTGCCGCATGGCCCGCCGCCACCAAATCGCGCAATGCCGCGCGACAGCTATCGCAATTCTTCAACCCATAGATGCGCAATCTGCCACCTCTTTCAGCATTTCCCCCCGCCCTCGTGCAACCAGCGCGAGAAAACGAGCATTTCACCCATCAAAATCTCAGCAATTCTTGTTTTTTGAGCACGTCGCACCATCATTTTATAAGTGGCGTAAGGTTGCAACCCATCATCCGCCCCGGCCCTGACCGGGCGGGCGGCGTGGGCCTGCTGCACCACCCCGCGTCCCGGAACAGGACCGCGCGGGTTGACGAGGACTGGATAAGGAAAGACAGATCGATGCCCACTGGCACCGTAAAATGGTTCAACACCACCAAGGGTTTTGGCTTCATCGCGCCCGATGACGGCGGCAAGGATGTGTTCGTGCATATCTCGGCCGTGGAACGCGCCGGCATGACCGGGCTGCCCGACAATATGAAGATCAGCTTCGAGCTGCGCGAAGGCCGCGATGGCCGCTCCTCCGCGGTCGAATTGCAAAAGATCGATTGATCGCACCTGCATGGCGGGCATGGCATGGCGTCACCAGGTGACGCCATGAGGGATGCTTTAACCCTGCGTTATCCCGAGACCATCCGCGCCACCATCACGCCGCCCCAAGCCGATAGCGCCGTGACCGCCACACCCCATGCAAGGTCGAGCGCCACCATCTGCGGATGCCAGACCCGCATCACCGCCCAGCTGGTGAATTCATAGGTGCCATAAGCCACCAGCCCCAAAAGCGCACCATTGATCAGCGCCATATGCGGCACTCCGTCCCGCAGCGCGGGCCACCCCGCGAAATAGGTCACCCCACCCATATAGGTCAGGTAGAACAGAACCGCGGGCAACAGCCGAAAGCCGCCGGGATAAAGCGCATCGCCCAAATGGCGGGCGAACACCGGCTGGATCACCGCCCTGAGCATGAGCGCATCGGCCACCAGAAAGATGATCGCAGTGGCAAGGAAAAGCGTGATCAGGGACATGTGCACCTCACATTAAACAGAGCGGAGAGGTAGGGCGCCAAGGGGGCCGTGTCGAGGGATGGAGCCTTCGCCCACCCAACGAAGACGTGATCGCCCCACCCACGCGCCCATGTTGACAGCCCCACAGGCCAGACGCTTTGCTGGACCCAAGGGGGACCCGTGCGATGGCCGAATTC
>JAQCLA010000367.1 GCA_027592105.1 Pseudomonadota bacterium
CCCCCCCTCTCTGGCGATCTTGACGGGGCTGGCATTTGGCTTGGCGGTGGGGGCGTTCAACGGCTCGCTTGTCGCCTATTTCGGCATGCCCGCCTTTATCGTGACGCTTGCGGGGCTGTCGATCTGGCGCGGCACGGGCCATTTGACGACCGGCGCTCAGGCAACCCCTGAACTGCCCGAGGCGTTCAATTATTTCGGGCGTCACAACCCGTTCTCCGGCCTGCGCGAGGCCTATCAAAACGGCGAGTTGACGGGGCTGTGGGCGAGCATCGGCGGTTTCGTCGATGCAAATTGGGTCAATTTCTTTCGCACCTTCCAGATGTCGATGCTGATCTTCATCGGCTTTTTCATCGTCTTGACCATCATCATCGCCAACACGCGCTATGGCCGCTGGGTCTATGCCATCGGCTCGAATGAACCCGGCGCACGCCAAGCGGGCATCAACACCGCGCGCTACATGATGATCACCTATATGTTCTGCTCATTCACTGCGGCGCTTGGCGCGCTGTTGTTTCTGGGCCGCGCTCCTTATGCTAAGTCCGACTATGGCCAGATGTGGGAGCTTGACGCCATCGCCGCCGTGGTGATTGGCGGCACCTCGCTGTTCGGCGGGCGCGGGTCGCTTTGGGGCACCTTCATGGGGGTGATCTTGCTCAAGCTGATCAATAACGGGCTGACGCTGGCCCAGCTGGACACATTCTGGCAGATGGTCGTGACCGGGCTGATCATTCTGGTCGCGGTCGGCATCGACATCGTGCGCCAATCGAAGAACCCCGAAAGCGTGCGCAAGCTTCTGGCAGCCATCGCCGCCGTGATGGCGTTTCTCGCCTGCATGACGCCCGGCGCGATCTATCTGCGCGCCAAGATCGCGATCTTGGAACATAACGCCGCCGAGGCCTTGCGCGCGGCAGGGGCGCAACTGGCCCCCGGCCAAAATGCCCGCCTATTGTCGCCCGCCGAGCTAGAGACCTATCAAATCGCCGCAAGCACCAATATCAACGCCGCCGTACTCCTGTCGCTTTTGGTGATTGCCGCGGCCTATGTCGTGTTTCGCGGCAAGCCGCTGATGACTTGGCTTTTGGCGGCTGGCTTTGTCGCGATGATTGTGCCCTTGGTGGCGATGGGCTACCAGATCACGGTTCCATTCCTTGTCTTGGGGGCGGTTGTGGCTTTGGGTAGCAATTTTGTTTTCACCATCTTCGCAAAGGCGCGCGCGCTTGATGTCAATGCAAGCTGAAACACTGGTCGTCATTGGTGGCGAGAACCTGATCGACAGCATCGAGGACACCAGCGGCACCGCCCCTGACGGGTTTTTCCACAATCTTGGCGGCTCACCCTATAACGTCGCCGTCGCACTTGGCCGCCAAGGGATCGCGACCCATTACATCACGCCGATCTCGACCGATGCCTTCGGACAGCGCTTGGCCGATCACCTTGCGGGTCAGGGTGTCGTGACCGCCGGACCGCGGCTCGATGCGCCAACATCGCAAGCCATCGTCACCCTCAAGGACGGCGTGCCACAATATCGGTTCCTGCGCGAAGCCACGGCCGAGCGGATGATCACGGCCCCGATGCTGCGCTCAGCTTTCCCGCCAGCAGGCACACATTTTCACCTCGGCTCCTTGGCTTTGGCAGGCGGCGATGATGCCGCAATCTGGGAAGAGGCCTTTGTCGCGGCGGCGCAAGCGGGTATCTGCACCTCGCTCGATCCCAATGTCCGCGCCTCGCTTATCGCTGATCCAGACAGCTATCGCGCAAGAATCACCCGACTTTTGGGCCATGCCAGCATCGTGAAACTCAGCGATGAGGATCTGGAATGGCTTTACCCCGGCCTGTCGCAGGATGAGGCAATCACGGTTTTGCTGGGCCAGACCAAAGCGGGCATCGTCGCGCTGACCAAAGGCCCAAATGGCGCCGAGGCATGGGCGGGCCGGCAGCATGTCAGCCTTGCCAATCCTGCCTTCAGCGGCCTGGTCGATACCATCGGGGCTGGCGATACATTCATGGCCAGCCTTTTGGCCGGATTGGCCGAACAGGGGCGGCTTGCCCAAACCGCGCTTGTCGCGCTGACGGAAGATGAACTGACACTACTGGTAAAGCGCGGCCTTTATGCGGCCTGCATGAATTGCACCAAGGAGGGATGCGACCCACCCGTTGCGGCGGCTCTGGCGAAAGCCTTGAGGGACGGGCGGATATGACACTCTACCTCGACACGGCTGATCGCGACGCATGGGCCGATCTCATGCCTGTGGGCTTGTTTCGCGGCATCACCACCAACCCGCTTTTGGCCGCGCGTGCCGGGCTTGATTACCCCAAGATCGATTGGGCGGGGATGACGGCACTGGCAAGGGATCTTGGCGCGACCGAGTTACATGCCCAAGCCTATGGCCCGACCGAGGGCTATGTCGATTGGGCCGGCGCGCTTTACGACGCTGGACGCCGCGCAGGGATCGAGACGGTGGTAAAGATCCCGCTGATCGAGGCGTCGATCCGCGAAACCCCCGCAATCAAGGCGCTCGGCGGGCGCATCTTGATGACCGCCTGTTATGACGCCAAACAGATGT
>JAQCLA010000368.1 GCA_027592105.1 Pseudomonadota bacterium
CGCGCCCCCAATCCTCGCGCATCAAGGCGGGCTTTGGATCATCATCATAGCGGATGATGTCGATAACCCGGTCGAGATTGAGGAAGGCGATGATGAAGCCTTCCAGCACCTCAAGCCGGTGGTCGATCTTGTCCATCCGATGCTGCGAGCGTCGGATCAGCACCGCGCGGCGGTGGTCGAGAAAGGCGCGCAGCACCTCTTTGAGCGAACAGACCTTGGGCGTGCGTCCGTCGATCAACACGTTCATGTTGAGCGAGAACCGCGTCTCGAGGTCCGAGTTGCGAAACAGCGTGCCCATCAGCACCTCGGGGTCCACGTTCTTGGAACGCGGCTCCAACACGATGCGGATGTCATCGGCGCTCTCATCGCGCACATCGCCCAAGATCGGCACTTTTTTCAGTTGGATCAACTCGGCCAGCCGCTCGATCAGCTTGGATTTCTGCACCTGATAGGGGATCTCGGTGATCACGATCACCCATGTCCCGCGGCCTTGATCCTCGACCTCCCATTTGGCGCGCAGGCGAAACGCCCCGCGGCCTGTGCGATAGGTCTCGGCGATACTCTCAGCGGGCTCGACGATCACGCCGCCGGTCGGGAAATCGGGGCCTTTGATGTAGCTCAAGAGCGTGTCGTCGCGCGCCTCGGGCGTTTTCAACAGATGCAGGCAAGCGCCGATCAATTCATCGAGGTTGTGGGGCGGGATATTGGTGGCCATCCCGACCGCGATGCCGCTCGAGCCATTGGCCAAAAGGTTCGGCACAGCGGCGGGCAGCACCTCGGGCTCTTCCAGCGTGCCGTCGTAATTGGGGCGGAAATCAACGGCGTTCTCGTCCAGCCCCTCCATCAACGCTTCGGCGATGGCGGTCATCCGCGCCTCGGTGTAGCGGCTGGCGGCAGGGTTATCGCCGTCGATATTGCCGAAATTGCCCTGCCCGTCGACCAGCGGGTAGCGGATCACGAAATCCTGTGCGAGGCGCGCCATGGCATCATAAATCGCCATATCGCCGTGGGGGTGATAATTGCCCATGACATCGCCGGAGATCTTGGCCGATTTGCGAAAGCCGCCGTTCGACGACAGCCTGAGTTCGCGCATCGCATATAGGATACGACGATGAACCGGCTTTAGCCCGTCGCGCGCATCGGGCAGCGCGCGGTGCATGATAGTCGAGAGCGCATATTGCAGATAGCGCGCACCAATGGCGCGGGCCAAAGGCTCCGATGTGTGGCGGTCCGTGCCCCCATCATCTTGTGTGTCGCTATGCTCTGTCATCTAGCGGTCGTGATAGACGAGCGATGCAAGCGCGTCCAGCACCTCAAACAGTCAGTTTCGCAATCCAGAGTCGGCGAATCGGCACGTTCCAGTTTATAGAGAAGGCTGTGTAAGAGGTTGTTTGCGCGATGTTGCGTTTGAGTATCTTTGCTTGTGCCGTGATTTACGTCGGCCTGACCATCATGTCCGAACGCTCGGTCGCCAATGCCGAAGCGACAGGCGATCAAGCCACGCCGGTCATGCGCGCCAAGGTGGCGCAAGAGGCCGCACCTGCCACCTTTGTCACCGCCGATGGCCGACGCCTTTCGATCGCCGCGGTCATCGACCCCAGCCAAGGGGATGGCGCGCAAGGCAATGTGCCGCATGTTGTGACACCGCGCATGGCCGATTTCGTGGCTCCGGCGGCGGAGGCGCGCCCTACGCTTCCCTTGGCCGAAGTCACGGGGACACGCGTCAACCTGCGTGCTGGTCCCTCCACGGGTGATCCTGTCCTGACGGCCCTGCGTTTGGGGGATCAGGTGGAGTTGATCGGGGCCACGGGTGACGGTTGGGCCCAGATCCGTGCGATCGCCGATGGCCGTGAAGGTTTCATGGCGATCCGTTTTCTCACCCCTTTGAACTGAGGTCGATTGCCTGTCGCGCAGCGCTGGCTTAGGCAGGCCGCGCGACAATCGAGCAATGGAGGCACGCGCAATGGCGCGGCGAGTTCTCATCACCGGGTGTTCCTCGGGCATCGGACGGGCGGCCTGTGACGGGTTGCGCGCGCGCGGCTGGACGGTGATCGCTTCGGCGCGCAATCCCGACGATGTCGCGGCGCTCAAGGCCGATGGCTTCTTGGCGGTGCGCATCGACCATCATGACAGCGCCAGCATCGCCGCAGGCTTCGCCGAGGCCGTGACGCTGGCTGGCGGGCGTCTCGACGCGCTTTTCAATAATGCAGGCCACGGCATGCCGGGTGCCGCCGAAGACCTGCCGCGCGGCGCGCTGGAGGAGGTCTTCTCCTCCAACCTGTTCGGCCTGCACGAGCTGACCTGCCACGCGATCACCCATATGCGGGCCAATGGAGCTGGGCGGATCGTGCAACATTCCTCGGTCGTGGGGTTCACGGCGCTCAAGTGGCGCGCAGCCTATGTGGCCACCAAGCACGCCCTTGAGGGGCTTACCAACACGATGCGGATCGAATTGCGCGGCACGGGTATCCATGTCGCGATCTTGAACACGGGGCCTGTGACATCGGGGTTTCGCCACCGCTCGATGGCGCAGTTCGACCGCTGGATCGATCTGGACCGC
>JAQCLA010000369.1 GCA_027592105.1 Pseudomonadota bacterium
CATCCATGACGGCGCGATGCGGGTCTTGTCCGATATCGGGGTCGAGTTCCTCAATGACGACGCGCTGGCTCATCTCAAGCGCGCCGGCTGCAAGATCGAGGGGCAGAATGTCCGTTTCGACCGCCATTTCGTCGAGGAAATGGTGGCCAAGGCGCCGCCCTCATTCACGCTGACGCCGCGCAACCCCGAGAAAATGATCACCATCGGTGATGGGCATATCGTGTTCGGCAATGTCTCTTCGCCGCCCAATGCTTGGGATTTGGCGCGCGGCAAACGGCCGGGCGACATGGAAACCTACCGCGAATTCATCAAGCTGACGCAGTATTTCAACTGCATCCATTTCGCGGGCGGCTATCCGGTGGAACCTGTCGATGTGCATGCGGGTGTGCGCCATCTCGATTGCCTGTTCGACAAGCTGACGCTGACCGACAAGGTGGTGCATGCCTATTCGCTTGGCCCCGAGCGGGTCGAGGATGTGATGGAGATGGTGCGCATCGCGGGTGGGCTTTCCCATGCCGAGTTCGATGCCACGCCGCGCATGTACACCAATATCAACTCGGTCAGCCCGCTGAAACATGACTGGCCGATGCTTGACGGGGCTATGCGCCATGCCAAGCGCGGCCAGCCGGTGATCGTGACGCCCTTTACCTTGGCGGGTGCGATGGCCCCCGTCACGCTGTCGGGGGCGGTGATGCTGTCCATCGTCGAGGCCTTGGCGGCGATTGCGCTGCTGCAATGGATCGCGCCGGGCTGTCCGGTGGCGATCGGCACCTTCACCTCTAACGTCGATATGAAATCGGGCGCGCCCGCCTTTGGCACGCCCGAATATATCCGCGCGACCCAGATGACGGGTCAAATGGCGCGGTTCTATAATCTGCCGCTGCGCTCGTCTGGTGTGTGTGCCGCGAATGTACCCGATGGCCAATCCATGTGGGAGACGATGAATTCGCTTTGGGCGGCGGTGCAGTCAGGCACCAACATGGTCTATCATGCGGCAGGCTGGCTTGAGGGGGGGCTGATCGCCTCGCCTGAGAAATTCGTGATGGATTGCGAAGTCTTGCAGCAATTCCAACGCTATATGGAGCCGCAAATCCTTGGCACCACCGAGGCGGATCTCGCCATCGACGCCATCGCCGAGGTGGGCGCGGGCGGGCATTATTTCGGCTGCCAACATACCCAAGACCGCTATCAAGAGGCATTCTATAGCCCCTTCCTGTCGGATTGGCGCAACTATGAGGCATGGCAGGCCGCAGGCTCACTCTGGAGCGCCGAGCGCGCCCATGGCGTCTACAAGCGGATCTTGGATGAGTTCGAGGCCCCGCCGATGGATGCCGCCATCCGCGAAGAGCTGGCTGATTTCGTCGCCCGCCGAAAAGCCGAAGGTGGCGCGCCGACCGATTTCTAAGCCTTCGCAAAGAAACGGCGGTAATTGCCTTGCTCTTGCCCCCTTTGGGCAAGTTTGCGTTTACCCTTGCCACCTAACCCTGTGGCCAAGGCGCAATCGGCGCTTGGGTAAATTGCGAGGCAGCGGCGATGCATGGCATGGTCAACCGCGCCCTTCAGGGCTTTTTGACATGGCGACGAGGTCTGGGCCGAGGTCCGCAGCCAAGCCGGGCTATCCTGCGATGATTTCGAGGCGATGCTGAGCTATCCCGATGCGATGACATCGGCCTGTTTCCATGCCGCCGCCCATGTGCTGCACAAAGATCATGGCACCTTGCTGGAGGATTTCGGCATCTGGCTGGTGACCGAGCGCCATCTTGAACCCTTGCGCCGGCTCTTGCGGTTCTCGGGCGCGCATTTCGAAGATTTCTTGTACGCGTTAGAGGATCTGGATGAACGCGGGCGGCTGGTCTTGCCCGAGCTTGATCTGCCGCGCATCACTGTTGCGCAAGCAGATGGCGGGCGTTTCGTGATCGATGCGGCATGGTCCTTGCCGGGTGTCGGCGCGATCTTGACGGGATGTTTGCGCGCGATGGCCGATGATTACGGCACATTGGCTTTTGTCAGCCTTGGGGCCATCGCCGATAGCGGCAACGAGCGGTTGGAAGTGCAGCTTTTCGATGCGGCCTATTCCAAGGGTCGGCGCTTTGAGCTGGGGCAGGTGCGCGCATGAGCGCCGCGCCGATCCTTGGGCTATGCGGGGATGCGTTGGATCGGCTTTTGCCGATGCATCTTTGGATTGGCGCGGATGGCCATGTGATCCGGGCGGGTCCGACCTTGACCAAGATGATGGGGCAGGGCGAGCTGCGTGGCCAACCCGCCTTTGAGCTGATCATGATCCGCCGTCCGGGTATGGTCGATAGCCTTGATGAGCTGCGCGATCTGACGGGCCAGCGTCTGGGGTTGATCTTGCGCCATGCACCGCATTTGCCGCTGCGCGGGGCGGCTGTGGCGCTGCCTGACGCGGCGGGGGTAATCGTCGATCTGTCGCTGGGCCTGTCGTTCTCGCGCGGGGTGGCCGAGTTTGGGCTGACCCTCAACGATTTCTCGCCCTGCGATCAAACCATCGAACTTTTGTATCTGCATGAGGCCAACAGCGCCACAACCGCCC
>JAQCLA010000370.1 GCA_027592105.1 Pseudomonadota bacterium
TTTCGCCAGCGCCTTTTCCGATGTATTCGAAGATTTGTTCGGCGATTTCATGGGCGGCCAGCGCGGCGGCCAGCGCTCGCGCGCCAGCCGTGGCTCGGACCTCCGCTATAATCTGAAAATATCGCTGGAAGAGGCCTTTGCCGGTCTGACCAAGCAGATCACTGTGCCAAGCTCGACCGCGTGTTCTGCCTGTTCTGGCACGGGCTCGGAAGGCGGATCAGAGCCGACCACCTGCCCCACCTGCTCGGGCATGGGCAAGGTGCGCGCACAACAGGGCTTTTTCACAGTCGAGCGGACCTGTCCGACATGTTCGGGCATGGGCCAAGTGATCAAGAACCCCTGCCGGAGCTGCGGCGGCGCAGGGCGCCAACAAAAAGACCGCGCGCTTTCGGTGAATATTCCACAAGGCGTGGAAACCGGCACGCGGATCCGCCTATCGGGCGAGGGTGAGGCCGGTTTGCGCGGCGGGCCGTCGGGTGATCTCTATATCTTTATCGAAGTGGCCGATCATGCACTGTTCCAGCGTGACGGGATCGACCTTTTCTGTCGCGTGCCTGTGTCGATGAGCAAAGCCGCCCTTGGCGGCGAGATCGAGGTGCCCACCATTGATGGTGGCCGCGCACGGGTGAAAGTGCCCGAAGGGTCGCAATCAGGCCGCCAAATGCGCCTGCGGGCCAAGGGCATGCCGCAGCTGCGCGGCGCGGGTGTGGGCGATATGTATATCGAACTGGCGGTCGAGACGCCGGTGAACCTGACCAGCGAACAGAAAGAGCTGCTTCGGAAGTTCGAAGAAATCAGCGCCAAATCCAACAACCCCAATGCCAGCGGCTTTTTCGACAAGGTGAAAAGCTTTTGGGACGGGATGAAGGGCTAACGCACAGCGCTCTTCACGGCCCATGTCGGCCACCGGCGATGGTGCGGGATGTAATCCACTTCCCGCATCACCGCGCCGTTGGGCCGGGTCAGCGCCGCCCGATCTCGCAGGCGGCCATGACGGCCATGTTCAAGATGTCATTGGCCGTCGAGACGGTCGAACACACCTGAATGGGGCTTTTCAGCCCGGTCAGGATCGGGCCGATCACCGTGGCCCCGGCCATCGCCTGCATCAGCTTGACCGAAATGCTGGCCGAATGACGCGCAGGCACGACCAACACATTGGCGGGGCCTGAAAGCCGGGTGAAGGGATATTGCGCCATGACCTCGGGGTTGAGCGCCACATCAACGGCCATTTCACCATCATATTCGAAATCGACGCCCAGCTTATCAAGGACTTGCGGGGCCTGATGCATCTTTTCGGAGCGCTCGCTGACCGGATAGCCAAAGGTCGAAAAGCTCACGAACGCCACGCGCGGCTCTAGGCCAAGATCGCGGGCCACTTGCGCGCCGCGCTGCGCGATCAGGGCCAAATCCTCTTTCTCGGGCCATTCATGGACCAGCGTATCGCCGATCAAGACGATCCGCCCTTTGTGGAGCAGTGCGGTGATGCCCACCGCCCCATCCTCGGCGCGGGCATCGAAGACCTTGCCGACCAGATCCAGCACATGCGCTGATTTCCGCGTGGCCCCCGTGACAAGCGCATCGCCATGCCCATGGGCCAGCATCAGCGCGGCAAAAACATGCCGATCACGCGCCGCAAGGCGGTGAATATCGGCCCGATCATGCCCTTTGCGCTGCAAGCGGTCATAAAGAAACGCCTTATAGCTCTCCAAATGCGTGGTGTTGGCGGCGTTCACCACATCCAGCTCGCACACGGCATCAGCAAGGCCCGCTGCCTCGAGCTTGGTTTTCACATCCGCCGCACGGCCCACAACCAGCGCCTTGCCCAAACCCTGTCGTTGATAGGCAACGGCTGCACGCAAAACGCGCACATCATCGCCTTCGGCAAAGATCATCCGCGCCTGCGCCGATTTCGCGCGGGCATAGATGCCTTGCAGGATCGAACTGGTGGGATCAAGCCGCGCGCGCAGCCCTTCGGCGTAGCGATCCAGATCGTCGATCTGTCGCCGTGCAACACCGGTTTCCATGCCGGCCCGCGCCACGGCAGGGGGGATCGTATAGATCAAGCGGGGATCAAAAGGGGTGGGAATGATATAGTCGCGCCCAAAGGACAGATCGCGGCCATAGACCACCGCGACCTCGTCCGGCACATCCTCGCGTGCCAGATCGGCCAAGGCATGGGCGCAGGCGATCTTCATCTCGTCATTGATGGCGCGGGCGTGGATATCAAGTGCGCCTCGGAACAGGTAGGGAAAGCCCAAGACATTGTTGACCTGATTGGGGTAATCGGACCGGCCCGTCGCGACGATGGCATCGGGACGCACCTCATGTGCCTCTTCCGGCGTAATCTCTGGATCGGGGTTGGCCATTGCAAAGATAACCGGGTTGGGTGCCATGCTGGCCACCATTTCGCGGGTCACGGCACCCTTGGCCGAAACGCCAAGGAAAACATCCGCGCCGCGCATCGCATCCTCGAGGCTCCGCAGGTCGGTTTTCACCGCATGGGCCGATTTCCATTGGTTCATCCCCTCGGTGCGGCCCTGATAAAGCACGCCC
>JAQCLA010000371.1 GCA_027592105.1 Pseudomonadota bacterium
CTCGGGTGGGGTGCCGGGGGCAGGGATGAGGGCCGTGGCCCCAATCGCCCAAGGATCGAGCAGCCCGGTGCCGAGGGTAAAGGTCCAGTTGAAGGCTCCGGCGTGCAAAATGCGGTCATCGGGCGTCAGCCCATACCAGCCATCCCACATCATCCGCCGCGCCCAAATCGCGCGATGGGCATGGACCACGGGCTTGGGCCGCCCCGATGAGCCGGACGTAAAGACGATGAAGGCGGGCCTGTCGGGATCGCCCATCGCGAATTCACCCATCGGCCCGGACATGAGCGCGGCCAGATCGCTGATCGCCCTGCAGCCGGGTGCCGTGGGCAAGGTGACGCCGGGGGCGGCAAGGATCGCATCCGGCGCGATCAGTGGCGTCATGGCATCAAGTTCAGCCGGGCTGAGTCCTTGGGCGGTGGGCACGGGCACCAGCCCTGCGGCGATCGCCCCCAGAAAGGCCACGGGGAAATGCGCATCATTGCCAAGCCTGAGCAACACACGCGCGCCGGGGGCAAGGCCAAGCCCGCGCAAGCCACCCGCCATGGCGCGCACCGCCCCCTCCAGCCTTGCATAGCGCCAGCGCTCGGCGCCTGCCGGGCCAAGCACGGCCAGCGCGACCTTGTCGGGTGTCGTGCGCCCTGCGGTCAGGACGTAATCGGCCAAGTTGAAAGGTGCAGGGCAGGGTTGCATGGGTCGGAATTACGCCTGCTATCGCCACGTTGCAAGCTATCCGCACCCGCGCTAAACCCTGCCTATGAACGAAGAACCAAGCCTGATCCGCCTTGCGCGCGAAACCGGGGATCAGACCCCGCCGCAGCCTGTTGATCTCGGGCTACGGGTGCGCGAATTGCGCCGCGCGCGCGACTGGACGCTGGAGCAAGCCGCAAATCACGCGGGGCTCGCGCGCTCGACACTGTCGAAGATCGAGAATGGGCAGATGTCGCCGACCTATGAGGCGCTGAAAAAGCTGGCGCTTGGTCTGGGCATCTCGGTGCCGCAGCTGTTCACGCCACCCACCGATCCGCATGTCAACGGGCGCATGGCCGTGACGCGGTCGGGCGAGGGGCAGGCGCATGCCACCACCACCTATGAGCATGAGTTGCTGGCAGGCGCGCTGACGCGCAAATCCATGCTGCCCTACCGTGCCCGTATCCGCGCGCGCAGCTTTGATGAATTCGACGGCTGGGTGCGCCATGATGGCGAAGAGTTTCTCTATGTGCTGACAGGCGTGGTGCGGCTTTTGACCGAATTCTACGCGCCCGTGGACCTCAAGCGCGGCGACAGCGCCTATTACGACGCCTCGATGGGGCATAATGTGATCTCGCTCTCCGAGGATGATGCGACGATCCTATGGGTCACATCACTGGGCTGAGCCGCCCAAAGCGCGCCCATGCGATTGACCTTTGCGGACACAAATTCTTGTGTCCTTCCGTGAAGCTGCTACAATGCGTGCTGTTGGTAAGCATAATGAGAGCAGTCCTGTGAAAAATGTAACCTTGGCCGCAACAGTCGCTTTTTTGGCCGGCGCAAGCCCCGTGTTGGCAGATCCCACCTTGATGTTGGGCGGCACCTTCACCTTTGGCGCCATGCAAGATCCCAATTTCGGCCTGACCGCGCGTTTGCTGGAAAATGACCGCGCCAATGAAAGCACGCTGGGGGCAGGTGTGACCTATTACCTGTTCTCGGGCGATATCGGTGTCGATGTCTTTGCCGGATATCTGTTCGACGGCGCGGCCTTCGGATTTGGCTATGACCTTGTGCAAGGCGCGCCTGTCGTCAGCCTTGGGTTGGTCGATACGCAGTAAGTGCGGCAAGCGCGCAAGCTAGTCCAGCATCGCGCGCAGATCGACGCTGCCTTGCACGCCGATCTGGTCGCCGTGATTGTCCAAGAAATGCCCCGCCGCGTCACGGCCGGCGGTGAATAGCTGGTGCAGCACCGCGGGCACCGGCACGATCTTGGTGGCGACCGACAATTGCTGCATCAGCGCGTCATCGGCGATCATATGGATGCGCAATCGCTTCATCCGGCCATCTTCAACCTGTCCCGCATCAATCAGGCGTTGGACGAAGGCGATGGCGCGCAATTCGCGCAGCAGCGCGGCGTTGAAGCTGATCTCATTGATCCGGTTCTGGATCGCGCGCGCCGAGGTGGGGATCTCGTCGCGGATCAGCGGGTTGATATTCACGATGACGATATCGGCGGGTAATTCAGGCGCGAAAAGCGGAAACAGCGCCGGGTTGCCGGTATAGCCACCATCCCAATAGGCCTCCAACCGGCCGGTCTTGGGGTCTGGGATCTCGATGGCGCGAAACAGGCTTGGTAGGCAGGCAGAGGCCATCAGTGCCGCAGGCGTGATCTCATTGCCGCGAAAGATCCGGATCTTACCCGTGCGCACATTGGTGGCGCAGACCGCGAAGGCCGGCCCTTGGTCGGCGCAGACGGTGTCATAGTGAAAACGGGTGACGATACGCTCAAGCGGGTTGGTGTAGAACGGCCCCGAGGCGTAAGGGCTGACCACCCGCGACAGCCCGTCGCCAAAGGCGAAGGG
>JAQCLA010000372.1 GCA_027592105.1 Pseudomonadota bacterium
TAGCGAGAATGACATCGGCACGCCCTGTGCCGTGGTGCGCCCCGCAAGGCTGAGCGTGCCGTCGCGCGGCAACGCGAGGCGCGCGTCGATGCCCGTGAGTGCGACCCGCTGACCGGATTGTGCATCGATATAGCGCAAGCTGCCATCTGTGATCTCGGCCATCGCGATGGCGATGGCTGCTGCGGTGCTTTGCGTGCCTGCAACGGGCGCTGTGCCTGCCGCCACTTCCCAGCTGGCGCGGCCATCGGCGGCACGCACCAACGTGATCTGGGGGGCGATCAGCGTGATCTCGTCGATTTGCGGGGTGCCGTCCAAGATCGCAGCCCAAGGTAGGCGGACAGACAGCGCCGTCGCGCTCAACATCGGCCCCTCGCTGACCCAATCGGGGTTGGCCACGCCCACCCCTTCGGCACGCACCCCCAGATGGGGCCAAAAGATGGGCTGCACAGCGCCCGAGATCGTCACCGCGCGCCCAAGGCTTTGTCCAAGCTGCGCGGCGGCCAAGCCCGCGATCCGTTCAGCCGGCACCATAAGCAGCGCGGCCAGCCCCAACACGGCGAGCGTGACCACCACCCCCAGCAATCGAATAATCCAACGCATCCGCAAACCCCTTACTATCGCCGGTAACCTAACCCGCCGCGCGCGGCTTGTGCAGCCGTTTTCCGGCATACCCTTCCCCTTTGCGCCGCGTCACGCTATCTGCGCGAGCATGAGCCAGAACCCACCCGAGTTGCGCCCGGATCTTGCGCGCGCCCATGTGCCCGATGTCGCCCGCCCCGGTCAGCCCCGGATCGGGATGGTCAGCCTTGGCTGCCCCAAGGCGCTGGTCGATAGCGAGCGTATCCTGACGCGGCTTCGGGCCGAGGGCTACGCCATCTCGCCTGATTACGCAGGTGCGGATGCGGTGATCGTGAACACCTGCGGGTTTCTTGATAGCGCCAAGGTCGAAAGCCTTGATGCCATCGGAGAGGCGCTGCGCGAAAATGGCCGGGTGATCGTGACCGGATGCCTAGGGGCGGAGCCTGAATACATCACCGGCGCGCATCCATCAGTCTTGGCCGTGACCGGGCCGCACCAGTATGAACAGGTTTTGGACGCTGTCCATTCCGCCGTACCGCCCTCGCCCGATCCGTTCATCGACCTCTTGCCGCCCGGTGGCGTGAAGCTGACGCCGCGCCATTACAGCTACCTCAAGATTTCCGAGGGCTGCGATCACAAGTGCAAATTCTGCATCATCCCCGACATGCGCGGCCGCCTACAGTCCCGCCCCGCCAAGGCCGTGCTGCGCGAGGCCGAAAAGCTGGTCGAGGCGGGTGTGCGCGAATTGCTGGTCATCTCTCAGGACACATCCGCCTATGGCACCGACTGGAAAGGGCGCGAGGTCAAGTTTCCGATTCTCGATCTATCCAGAGACTTATCCACATTGGGTGCTTGGGTGCGGCTGCACTATGTCTACCCCTACCCTCATGTGCGCGATCTGATCCCACTGATGGCCGATCCGACCAACGGGCTCTTGCCTTATCTCGACATTCCGTTCCAACACGCCCATCCCGAAACGCTCAAGCGCATGGCGCGCCCTGCCGCCGCCTCGCGCACGCTTGACGAGATCGCGGCATGGCGGCGCGACTGCCCGGATATCACGCTGCGCTCCACCTTTATCGTGGGCTATCCCGGCGAGACCGAGGATGAGTTTCAGACGCTTCTCGATTGGCTGGACGAGGCGCAGCTCGACCGGGTGGGCTGTTTCAAATACGAAGACGTGGCCGGCGCACGCTCGAACGCGCTGCCGGGTCACGTGCACGAAGAGGTCAAGCAAGACCGCTGGGACCGCTTCATGCAAAAGGCGCAGGCCATCTCCGAGGCCAAGCTTGAAGCCAAGATCGGGCAGACCATGATGGTGCTGGTTGATGCAGTGGATGAAGACGGCGCCACCTGCCGCACCATGGCGGACGCGCCCGAGATCGACGGCAACCTATTCATCGACGAAGGCTTTGACGGGCTTGCCCCCGGCGACATGGTCACGGTCGAGGTCGAAGAGGCGGGTGAATACGATCTCTGGGGCCGGGTGACGGGCTAGGCCTTATTCGGCGGCCAATCGGTGCAGGATATCTGTGTTGCGGCAATAATCCGGCCCTGTCTCGGCCTTGGCATTGCGTGCCAGCCAATGGGCACAGCCCGTCGGATCAGCACAGCTCGTGCAGGCCAAAAGCATCTCTTCGCGCGCCTCGGGCGGCAGTGCGCCGCGCATTTCGGCCCGGTCCAGATCGGCACCCAGCGTTTCAGCCATCTGGTGCATCAGCGCGGCATGGCGCGCGCGGGTCTTGTCGCCCTGCATCTTTCGCATCCCTGTTTTGTCCCGCATGGGACGATCCAACATGGTAACAGGTTACGCGCAGGGCACGGATGCACCTTGACCTAGATCAAGCACCCGGCACGCGACCGGCCAAGGTCCGGCGCACGGTTTCGATCCGTTGAGCATTGGGCGGATGGGTGGCAAGGAAACTACGTGCGGGGTCAGGGATACGGGTGAAGAAATCCGCGCCGC
>JAQCLA010000373.1 GCA_027592105.1 Pseudomonadota bacterium
GCGGCGGGCGACTATGGCGCGGTGATCGTGTCGGGCGTCAATCGCGCGCTCGATGGCACGGCTGTGCGCTTGTCGCCGGCGCTGCGCGCGATCATGTTGCAAAATGAGGTGCCCGACCCGGTCAACCGGGCCATCGCGGCACGTGCGGCGCCCGCTGTCCGGATCATCCTGAACGCGGCACCCGCCCGGCCGATTGCCCCCGACCTGATGGCGCGCATCGATGTGTTGATCGTCAACCGTGGCGAGGCGGCGGCCCTTGCCGGCACCGCCGACCCCGATGTGGCCGCGCGCCGCCTGTTGGATCAGGGCCCCGGCGCCGTGATCGTGACCTTGGGCGCTGACGGTCTGATCTGCGCCCGCCCCGGCGAGGCACTGCTGACCCAAGGCGCGCCTGCGGTCAGGGTGATGTCGACGCATGGGGCGGGTGACTCCTTTGTCGGGGCACTGGCGGCTGTCTTGACGCAAGGCACCGCGCTGTCCGATGCGCTGGCCTTTGCCCAAGGCATGGCGGCGCTGACGGTCGCCACCCCCCCCGATGCGCGTGCCGCGATCACGCCTGATGCCGTGCGCGCCTTTTGTGCCAGCCTATAGGTCCAGCCGGTAGAATTCGGACGCGGTGCCGCCATAGATGCGGGCCCGCGCGGCCTCTGTCAGGTCCGCCGTCAATTCCACCGCCGCCGCGCGCCAGTCGCCATATTCGCAGCGCAACCGGCACACGGGCCAATCCGACCCCCACATCACCCGATCCGCCCCGAAACAGTCGAACACATGCGCCACATAAGGGCGTAGATCGTCCACCGTCCAATCGGCATCCGCCTCGGTCACAAGGGCTGAAAACTTGCAATAGGCGCCCGTCTCATCGGCAATGCGCGCCATCCCATCGGCCCAGAAGCGGAAATTCGCCTCCGAATGGTCGCGGATCTGCGGCTTCATGCAATGATCGACCACCACGCGCAGGTCCGGGTAGCGCTTGAGGACCGTCAGGAAATTCGTCAGATGCCGCGGAAAGCCCAGCGCGTCAAAGGTCAGCCCCAGATCGGCCACCGCGCGAAACCCCCATTGCACATCGTCGCGGAGTATCCAGTTGTCATCGGGAATGTCCTGAATCATCGGCCGCACGCCGACGAATTTGGGGTGGCCTGCCAACCGCTTCAGATGGGCCAGATCGCCGGGTCGTTCAAAATCGATCCAGCCGACCACGGCCGCGACCGATGGTGTCGCATCGGCCAGCCCCAGCATGTATTCGGTTTCCTGCACCGTGGCGGCGGCCTGAACCAGAACGGTATGGCCGATGCCATGGGCCGCGATTTGGGGCGCCAGATCGGCCGGGCCATAGGCCCGCGCCAGCGTGGCGTCATCCATGGGCATCCAGTCGTAATCCCCGCGCGCGGGGTGCCAGTAATGCTGGTGGGCGTCGATCTGAACCATGTGTCACTCCGTCGGCGCGTCGGCGCGCATCAATCCCTTGTCTTTCAGGTCCTGCCAGAGCGCAGGCGGTATCCTCGCCGTCGCGGCCTGCAGGTTCGATGCCATCTCGGCCTGACCCTGCCCGCCGGGGATGACCGACACGACCGCCGGGTGGCAGAGCGGAAACTGGAACGCCGCATCCACCAGTCGCACGTCATGGGCGGCACAGACCGCCGCGATCGCCGCGACCCTGTCAAGGATCGCCTGCGGTGCGGGATCATAGTTGTAGAATGCGCCCGGACGCGCCCCGGTGGCAAGCACCCCCGAATTGTAGGGGCCGCCGATCACCACGCCGATGCCGCGCGCGGCACAAAGCGGCAAAAAGCTGTCCAGCGCCTCTTGCTCCAGCAAGGTGTAGCGCCCGGCCAAAAGAAACAGGTCGAAATCGCCCCGTTCGGCCAACCACTGGCTGGGCTGCCATTCGTTGAGCCCGGCCCCAAAGGCCGCGATCACGCCTTGCGTGCGCAAATCCATCAGCGCGCGGTATCCGCCCTCCATGAAGGCGGCCAGTCGGGCATCCAGCGCCGCTTGCGAGCCATGATTTGCGATGTCGAGATCATGGGCATACAGGATATCGACCCGATCAAGCCCAAGCCGCTCCAGCGAGAATTCGAGCGACCGCATCGTCGCGTCATAGCCATAATCATAAACCTCGTTGCGCGCCGGCACCTCGAACCATTTGCCAAAGCCGTCGCGCTTGTCGGGTGTCGTGGCGCGCAACAGCCGCCCCACCTTGGTCGACAGAACATAGCTGTCGCGCGGCTTGCCCCGCAGGAAGCGGTTAAGCCGCGTTTCCGACAGGCCCAGCCCATAAAGCGGTGCGGTATCGAAATAACGCACACCTCCCGCCCATGCCTGATCCAGAATCGCCTCTGCCTGGGCATCCGATATCGCGCGATAAAGATTGCCCAAGGGCGCGGTGCCGAACCCCAGTTCGGTAAAGCGCAAGCCGCCGGTGCCCAACCTGTCCCAATGCCGTGCGCGTTGTGTCATCTGCGCGATCCTCCCGACTGACATGCTAGTATGAATGACCCTTGGGGGCCAAGGAATTCCACGCTAGGCTGCCGCCCAAGACGC
>JAQCLA010000374.1 GCA_027592105.1 Pseudomonadota bacterium
CGCCTCCGAGGTGATGGCGCTCTGGGAGCAAGGCTATGATATGATGAAGTTCTTCCCCGCCGAGGCCGCAGGCGGTGCGCCCGCGCTCAAAGCCATCGGTGCGCCGATCCCGCAGGTCAGCTTTTGCCCCACGGGTGGCATCACCCCTGCGAATGCGCCCAGTTATCTTGCCCTGCCCAATGTCATCTGCGCAGGCGGATCATGGGTCGCGCCCAAGAATATGATCGCAACCGGCGATTGGGCGGGCATCACCGCCTTGGCCGCCGCGGCGGCGGCGCTGGCCCGTTAGGCAAGCAAGCCTTCGGCAAAGCCGCTGAGCCGGTCCACCGCTTCGGCGAAAAGGTCGTCGGGCAGGGTCAGCGCCACCCGCACATGACCCGCTGCGGCCTGCCCAAAGCTTTCGCCGGGTATGACGGCCACACGCGCCGCATCAAGAAGGCGCGCCGCGAAGTCATCGCCCGATAGCCCCGTGGCGCGAATGTCGAGCATGACATACATCGCCCCCTCGGGCGGGATGGCGCGCAAGACCTTGTGGCCGGTGATGCGCCGCAAAAGCAGATCGCGCCGCCGCTTGAATGGGGCGGCCACCGCGGCCTCGGCCGCTGGCCCCATGGCCAGCGCGAAGAGACCCGCCTCCTGGATATAGCCCGGCACGCCATAGGTGGTGTGGGTGGCCAGCGTGATCATCTGCGCGATCACATCGGCCGGGCCACAAACCCAGCCCAGCCGCGAGCCGGTCATCGCGTGGCTTTTCGACAGCGATCCGATGGTCAGCGTGCGCGCGGCCATGCCGGGCAGGCTGGCGATCGGGCGATGTTGGCCTTGCCAGACCTGGCTGTCATAAACCTCGTCGGAAATCACCCAAAGATCATGGGCCTCAGCGATGGCAGCGATCCCTGCAAGGCTGGCCGCGCTATAGACGGCACCCGTGGGGTTGTTGGGGCTGTTGATCAAAAGTGAGCCTGCGCCAACTGCGGCCTTGGCCAGCGCGGCCAGATCGGGTTGAAACCCATCCTCGCTGCGCGCGGCCACGGCGACAGGAAGCGCCCCCACCGCCCGGATTGTGCCGGGGTAGGTGGCGTAATATGGGTCGATCATCAAAGCGCGGTCGCCCGGATCGCAGGCCGCGTGGTGGGCGGCAAAAAGCCCTGCCTGCCCACCCGGCACGATCAGCACATTGTCGCTCGTATAGCTTTGCCCATGCTGCGCGCTCAGCCTTGCGGCGACGGCTGCGCGCAACGCCGCCACGCCCGGTACGGCGGCGTAGCCCGTGTGGCCTGCCTTTGCGGCGCGGTGCATCTCGTCCAAGATCGCGGGATTCGTGCCGATATCATGCTCGCCGATGGTCAACTCCAGCACATCCATGCCTGCGGCCTTCATCGCGCGGGCGCGGTAAAAGAGCGACCAACCGTCATCCCCATCGCCCGTGAGTGTCGCGATGCGCTGCGAGGGTGATGGCATGACAAGACCTCCGGGTCGGGGATGCCTGAGCATGCGCATAGGGCGCACAGCCGGGCAAGCCCCGCTTACGGTGCGTCGTCAGGCGCGGCTTTGTGCGATGTCGCGGTGGGCCAATCGCGCAAGACCAGATCATAGCTTTCGCGCAATCGCGCGCGCAGCTCTTCCGGTGGTGTTTCCCAAGGCAATAGCACCCATCCGCCCCCTGTCAGATAGGGTGCCGAGGCAGGGCGACTGCGCCGGATCATCGCCAGCGCATGCGACATGCCCGCCGTGCGCACCGACAGGCCCGCGCCGGTTTCGGTATAGGCAGCGAACATATGGCCGTGAATTTTCCATACGACTGTATCGGGGCCAAAAGGTTGATCCTTTTGAGCCTCGGGGAGGGTCCGACAGAATCTATCGACGAATTCATGGCGCATTATTTGCGTATACAAATATATACCGAAGCCCGTGTCAAAATGATCCTGCAGCTATCAGCTTGGAAAGAAAGGACATGCTGACGCAGGGGCGGTTGGGCTTGTCGCGGTTTTCAACAGATGCGCAAGCTGATACTTGGCCAAAACTGCACCTTGGATGGCGAAAAGGCATATCATGGTCGAGATCCGTCTCAGAGATTCACGCAGCAAGCGGGTCGTGCCGCTGGAACCTACCGCCCATCCGGGTCGGGTGGCGATGTATGTCTGCGGACCCACAGTCTATGACCGCGCCCATCTGGGCAATGCGCGGCCCGTCATCGTTTTCGATGTGCTCTACCGCTTGCTGCGGCATGTCTACGGGGCGGGCAACGTCACCTATGCGCGTAACTTCACCGATGTGGACGACAGGATCAACGCGACAGCACTTGCCCGGAAAGAAGCCGGTGCGCCCGGCACGCTCGAGGATCTGATCGCGGAGCGCAGCGCGGAGACCATCGCCTGGTATCACGCCGATATGGACGCGCTCGGCAACCTGCGCCCCGACCATGAGCCGCGCGCCACCGCCTATATCGACCAGATGATCGCGATGATCGCGGATCTGATCGCCAGGGGCCACGCCTATGAGAAGGCGGGGCATGTGCTCTTCCGCGTGCGATCCTAC
>JAQCLA010000375.1 GCA_027592105.1 Pseudomonadota bacterium
AAGGAGTGCCAGACCGTGCCATTCATGGATTTTCTCAAGGGCCAGTTCATCGATGTCATCGCATGGACCGACGACACCCGCGATACGATGGTCTGGCGGTTCGAGCGGTTCGGCCATGAGATCAAATACGGCGCCAAGCTAACCGTGCGCGAGGGGCAGATGGCGGTCTTTGTCCATGAGGGCCGGCTGGCCGATGTCTTTACCCCCGGTCTCTATATGCTCGAGACCAACAATATGCCGATCATGACCAGCCTGCAGCACTGGGATCACGGCTTTGCCTCGCCCTTCAAATCCGAAATCTATTTCGTTTCGACCGCGCGGTTCACCAATCTCAAATGGGGCACGAAAAACCCCATCATGCTGCGCGATCCCGAGTTTGGGCCGACGCGGCTGCGCGCCTTTGGCACCTATACGGTCAAGGTGGCCGATGCGGGCCGCTTCATGACCGAGATCGTGGGCACCGATGGCGAGTTCACCACCGACGAGGTGAGCGATCAGATCCGCAATATCATCGTGCAGCAATTCAGCCAGACCGTGGCATCGGCGGGCATTCCAGTGCTGGATATGGCGGCCAATACCGCCGAATTCGCCAAGCTGGTGGCCGCGCGCATCTCGGCTACGATTGCGGAATACGGGTTGGAGCTGCCCGAGCTTTATATCGAGAACATCTCGCTGCCTGCCGCCGTCGAAGAGGCGTTGGATCGCCGCACCTCGATGGGGGTGGTGGGTGATTTGTCGAAATACACCCAGTTCCAAACCGCCGAGGCGATGCGGCTGGCAGCCTCCAACCCCGGCGGTGATGGCGGTATGGGCGCGGGTCTTGGCATGGGGATGGGCATGGCGATGGCCCAAGGGCTGGCGCAATCCATGGCCCCTGCCCCTGCTGCTGCGGCAGCGCCGCCACCGCCCCCGGTCGAGCACGTCTGGCATATCGCCGAGAACGGCCAGACCAAGGGCCCCTTTTCCAAGGCAGCCCTTAGGCGCATGGCCGCTACTGGCGAATTGACCCGCCAAAGCCATGTCTGGACCGCGGGTCAGGATGGTTGGAAGCACGCGGGCGATGTGACGGAACTCGCCCAGCTGTTCACCGTGCTGCCGCCACCGCCCGGTTGAGGCTTGGGCGCTGGCGGCAAAGGCGCGTGCGTATGTTTGAAAAGATGAAGGGTCCATCAGGCGTCTTCGCGCGGATGGTCGGGGGCCAGTGGCAATGATGGATGCGCGCGAAATGACTGATAGCGATGCGCCCTTGCTGGAGGAGGCGCGTTTTCCCTGCCCCAAATGCGGCTCGGATCTGCGCTTTGCACCAAGCGCGGGGCGGCTCATCTGCGATCATTGTGGTCATGACGCCCCGATCGATGCCGGCACCCATGGCCCATGGGCGCGCGAAGCGCCCGCGCTGATCGAGTTGGATTACGAGACCGCGATCGCCGCCAAGCTACCGCGCGAAGAGATTGAGGAGACGCGCGTCACCACCTGCACGGGCTGCGGTGCGCAGGTGGCGTTTCAAGTCGATATCCACGCCAAGGAATGCCCGTTTTGCGCCACACCCGTGGTGGCCGATACCGGCACCCATCGCCACATCAAGCCCAAGGGTGTGATCCCCTTTCAGCTGACCGAACGTCAGGCCCATCAGGCGATGACAGATTGGTTGGGGCGGCTGTGGTTCGCACCCAATGGCCTTCAGGCCTATGCCCGCAAGGGGCGGCGGATGCAGGGCGTTTATGTGCCTTATTGGACCTATGACGCTGATACGGCGACGCAATATCGCGGCCAGCGGGGCGATGCTTATTACGTCACCGTGCGCGGCCCCGATGGCAAATCGCGCCAGGAACGACGCATCCGCTGGCGGCGCGCATCGGGCCGCGTGGCGCGCGCCTTTGACGATATCTTGATCCTCGCCTCGCGCGCGCTGCCCAAGCAATTCACCGACAGGCTTGTGCCTTGGGATCTTGCGGGTTTGCGGGCCTATCGCCCCGAATTCCTGTCGGGTTTCCGTGCCGAAGGCTATCAGGTCGCGCTTGATGAAGGCTTCGAGGAAGCCAAGACCGTGATGGAGGCGCAGATCCGCGAAGATATCCGCCGCGATATCGGCGGTGACGCCCAGCGCATCGACCAGATGACCGTGCGCATCGATGATGTCACCTTCAAGCATATCCTGCTGCCCATCTGGGTCGCGGCCTATAAGTATCGCGGCCAATCTTACCGCTTCGTCGTCAATGGCCAGACCGGTCGCGTACAGGGCGAGCGGCCATGGTCTTGGATCAAGATCACGCTGGCGGTTCTGGCTGCTCTGGTGATCATCGCGCTGGCGGGCTACCTCTATGGCGTGATGGAAGAGAGCGGCGCATTCAGATAGCGCCGCCGAAGGGGGGCAGGACCATGCGGGCATTGGTACAGCGCGTGACCGAGGCGCAGGTGCGCGTGGCGGGCCAGTTGATCGGCCAGACCGGACCGGGTTTGTTGATCCTGATCTGCGCGATGCAGGGCGATGGGACCGCGCAAGCCGATGCGCTGGCAGCCAAAATCG
>JAQCLA010000376.1 GCA_027592105.1 Pseudomonadota bacterium
CACGGCCAGCGCCATGCCAGCCCATGTCGCGTCATTGACCATGCTGCCGCCTGTGTGCACCAGCACCGCCACAAAGCCCAAGACCGTGGCCCAGACAAAGGCCGCGCCCGTGTCGCCCAAGGGGTCGGCCGAGCCGCGCCCGATCAGCGAATAGATGCCCCAGCCCAGCGCAGCAGACGCCATCGCACCTACCGCCCAAAGCGGTGCTGTTGCCCCTGCCCCCGGCCAGACCAACCAAACAAGGCCCGCCAGCGCCAGCCCCGCACCAAACCAGCGCCGCGCGGGCGGGCGCTCGCCCAGCACCAGCGCGCCTGCAAACATCGTCACCTGCACGCCGCCGAACAGGATCAGCGCGCCAAGCCCTGCATCCATCGCCAGATAGGCCAGCGAAAAGCCGATCAGATAAGTGGACAGCATGACCCCGCCCAAGACCCGGCGCGGCGCCAAAAGCGGCACTGGGCCGCCGCGCAAGCGGATCAGCACCATCAACATGCCTGCGCCCGCCACCGCGCGCAAAAGCGCGAAATCAAGCGCGCCGATCTGACCCCCACCAACAGCCGCGCGGTTCAGCACCGAATTCGCGGCAAAGGCCACCATCACCAGCACACTGACGGCGATCAACCTCATGCCAGCATCCGTGCGGCCAACGCACCCGAGAGATGCGACACCCGCCCGCCCGCGATGGTACCGCAGATCCGGCCTTGGCCGTCCATGATCACCAGATCGGCGCGCGCGTCCGGCGCGATACGCCCGCGATCCCGCCATCCCATCACCCGCGCAGGCCCGGAGGAGATCAACCCCCATGCCGCCGCCCAGCCGATTGCCGGCACCAGCTTGAGCGCCGCGCGCGCCAACGTCGGATAGTGATAATCCGACACCAGCACATCGACGAGGCCTGCTTCAATCAGCACCTCAGCCGCGACCTTGCCACTATGAGAGGCGCCGCGCACCACATTGGGCGCGCCCATGATCACGGGCTCGCCTGCGTCCTTGGCGGCGCGGGCGGCGGCCTCGGTCTCGGGGAATTCGCAGAGGTCGGCGCCCAGCGCGCGAAACCGCGCCCGGTCGGCAGGCGTGTTGTCGTCATGGCTCCCCATGCGCACGCCAAGGGCTGCAAGCTCTGCCGTGATGGGGGCCAGCGCCGCCTCCAGCCTTGCTCCATTGGCGTGGAGGGCCGCAAGAAGCGTGGCGTGATCCTCGGGCGAGCGTCCCGCCTTCAACGCTTGGCCTGTCAGGCCGGGGGGCCGCTTGCCCGCCGCCAGATGCTTATGCGGCAGATGGTCGTTCCACACGACAAAGGAAATCCCCGCCTGCCGCACCAAGGCCAGCATCGCATCCAGCGTGTCGATCATATGCGTCTCGACCCGTAGTTGCAGATGCATCGCGGTCAGTGTCTCGGCCCCGTGCAGCGCTTGGGCGAGCGTTTGGGCGAATTCCGGGCTGCGCATGCCGCCCTCCCAGCTCCAGAATTGGGCCAGAACGGCGGTGGTGATCCCACTTGCAGCGCATTCCGCGTCAAGCCCCGCCAAACCCGCCGCCGGGCTGTCGACCGCGCCACGGCGTGGTGCCATGTGGCGCTCGAAACCATCACCATGCAGATCGATGATCCCGGGCAGGATGCGATAGCCCGACAGGTCGATCTCGCGCCCACCGCTGGTGGCGATCCGCCCGCCCGCAATGCTGATCGCATCGCGGTTCAGGCCGTTCTCATACAAGATTTCGGCCCCGGTCAGGCGCAGGGGCGGCAGATCAGGCATCGGCATAGGCCATCGCGATCAAGGCGGCGACATCAGCTTCGGCCAGACCGGCATCCATGGCCGCAGCGATCATCGCGCTTGCCGCGTCAAGCGTCGGGGTGGCAACCCCGGCTTCGGCGGCGACGCGGCGGAAGACAGCGTTGTCCTTAGCCGCACCACGAATGGGAAAACCCACGCTTGCGTCATGGCCCAAGATGCGCGGCATGCGATCTTTCAGCACCGGCGCACCCGCAGGCCCACCGCCGAGGATCGCCAGCGCCGTTTCCAGCGACAGGCCGGCATGACGGGCCACGCGCATCTGTTCGGCCAGACCCGCGAAATAGCTTTGCATCATCGCGTTGTTGATCGATTTCATCACCAGCCCGGTGCCAAGCGGGCCGACATGAAAGATCCGCTCTGAAAGCGGGGCAAGTGCTGCTTGCGCGCGGTGCGCCGCGTCATGACAGCCGCCGACAAAGATCCCGCAACTGCCGCTTGCCACCATTTCCGGGCCGCCCGAGATCGGGGCATCGGCCAAATGCGCGCCTGCCGCTTCGATCTGTGCGGCATAGGCCAAAAGCGTGCCGGGCACGATGGTGCTGGTATCGATGACGAGTTTTCCGCCAAGCGGGCAATCAAGCAGCGCGGCAAGGGTTTCGCTGACCGCCGCATCATCGAACAAGCTCAGCACGATGATATCGGCGCGCGCGACAAGCGAAAATAGATCAGGGGCGGTCAGCACATGCGCAACAGTGCGCCCGCTGCGCGTCCATCCCGTG
>JAQCLA010000377.1 GCA_027592105.1 Pseudomonadota bacterium
CTTTTTGAAGGGGTCGGCCGGGTTATCTGTCGGGTGCTTTGCCATGGGCGGGAATGTGGCGCGAAGAGGGGGTAAGGGCAAGGGGCCTCGCGCGTCTTTGCCGCTTAGGCCATGAACCAGTCCGGCTCGGCATTGCCGCCGCAGATCAGCACGCAGACCCGCTCATCCGGTGCGGGCACATAGGCCCCCGATGTGAGCGCAGCCAGCGCAACCGCGGCCCCCGGTTCACCGATCAGCCGCGTGGCTGCCCAAAGCCGCCCCGCTGCGTCGAAAACCGCCTGATCGGGCAAGATGATCGCTTGATCCACATGCGCCTTGGCCACCGCGTAGGACATCACCCCCAAGCGCGGCCCGCCAAGCGAGCTGGCCGCGATGCCCGTCGCCTGCACGTTGATCTCGGGCCCGTCGTGCAAGGAGCGGGCCAGCGTATTCGTGCCCTCGGTCTCGACCGAGATGACGCGCACGCGGTCGCGAAACCATGCGGCCACGCCGCCGATCAGCCCGCCACCGCCAGTGGACACAAGGATCGTGTCGATACCGCCCATCTGCGCCTCGATCTCGGCCGCAACGGTGCCTTGGCCCGCCAAGGTCGGGAAGGTATCGTAAGGGTGGACCGACAGCGCGCCGGTCGTCTCGGCATGGGCGGCATAGGCTGCCATGCAATCCGCGACCGCGCCTTCGGTCAAGACCACCTCGCCCCCGAAGTCGCGCATCCGGCGCAGTTTCTCTTCCTTGGCGATGGCCTTGGGCACGAAGATGACCGAAGGATGCCCGAGCTGCGTGGCCGCATAGGCTACCGCCGCGCCATGATTGCCGCCCGAGGCCGCGACGACACCCGCCGCTGGCACTTCCTTGGACAGCATTGTGTTGAAGGCGCCGCGCACCTTGAAGGAGCCCGTGACCTGCGTGTGTTCCAGCTTGAATGTGACAGGGCAGGGCAGGGCAAGTGCCGCGCCTTCGACCTGCAAGATGGGAGTCGCGCGCACCCGACCTTTGATCAGGTTGGCGGCGGCGGTGATGTCTTGGGGTGTTGGGTATGTCATCGGGCGACGATGGACCGCGCGCGGGGTGCGGTCAACGGGGCCTTAGCCAAGATGCGTGCACCAATCGGGGCGGCTTCCGCGCTGATAGGGCAGTGCCAGCCCCTCGGCGATCAGTGTGTCACCCACATCGCGGCCACTGATCGTGATGGTGATCAGGCGGCGCTCATAGCGGTCCCAGCCGCCCAGCTGCACGGCAAAGCCCGCAGGCGTATCGAGCAGCGCGCGCAGCCGCCGTGTCGCGGCTTGGCTGAGCAACGCCTCGCGATTGCAGCGGGGGCGGTGTGTTTCCGGCGTGTCGAACCCCATCAGCCGCGCGCGAAACTGGCCCACGCCCAGACAATCGAGAATGACCGTATCGCCATCGACCACGCGCGCCACGGCGCAAGGAGCGGACGCCGCCTCGGCCCGGTCCATGCCAAAGGCAACGAGGCCAAGGCCAAGGAGCAGCCCGAGGCGAAGAAAAAGGAGAAAGCCATGCATACCATCTGCATGGCGTCACGCCACATGGCTGTCGAGGAAAAAATTAACCTTTGGTTAACCTTTCAGCCACCAGCGGCTCAGGACATCGACATCGAGGCCGCACTCTCAGGCAATTCCTCGTCAAAGCAACGTTGGTAGAACTCCGCCACTGTATGGCGCTCGAGTTCGTCGCATTTGTTGAGGAAGGACAGCCGGAAGGCATAACCCACATCGCGGAAGATCTCGGCGTTTTGCGCCCATGTGATCACGGTGCGCGGGCTCATCACGGTGGAGAGTTCCCCATTCATAAAGGCCGTGCGCGTCAGATCCGCCACGGTCACCATCTGGCCGATCGTGCGACGGCCCTTCTCGGTGTTGTAATGGGGCGATTTGGCCAAGACAATCGCGGATTCCGCGTCATGGCTGAGGTAGTTGAGCGTGGCCACCAGCGACCACCGGTCCATCTGGGCTTGGTTGATCTGCTGCACACCGTGATAAAGCCCGGTGGTGTCGCCCAGACCCACGGTATTCGCCGTGGCAAACAGGCGGAAATATTTGTGCGGCGTGATGATCTCGTTTTGATCCAAGAGCGTCAGCTTGCCATCATGTTCCAGCACGCGCTGGATGACGAACATCACATCGGCGCGGCCCGCGTCGTATTCATCGAACACGATGGCGACAGGATTGCGCAGCGCCCAAGGCAAGATGCCCTCGTGGAACTCGGTCACCTGCATGCCGTCGCGCAGCTTGATTGCATCCTTACCGATCAGGTCGATCCGCGAGATATGGCTGTCGAGGTTGACGCGCACGCAAGGCCAGTTCAGCCGCGCGGCCACCTGTTCCACATGGGTCGATTTGCCCGTGCCATGATAGCCTTGGATCATGACCCGGCGGTTGTGCGAAAAGCCCGCAAGGATCGCCAATGTCGTGTCGGGGTCGAATTTATAGGTCGAATCGATCTCGGGCACACGGTCGGTGCGCTCGGCGAATGCCTTGATTTTCATAT
>JAQCLA010000034.1 GCA_027592105.1 Pseudomonadota bacterium
GCTGGTTTGTCCATACGCCCCCAAACAACGCCTCTAGATGGGCCGTAGAGGCGCTCAGAGCGTGGCTGGGTGGGGTATGTGGATTCAGACCACGCGCTTGCGTGCCAACAAGGCGCCGTGGCAGCGTGTTGGTCCAGACCTGCTCCATCTGACGCTGGCCACCCGCGACCGATAAACCGCGATAGGGGTTGAGCCGGCCATCATCCCATGCCGCGCGATAACCGGCGGGTGGATTGACCTGATAGCGGACCAATTGGCGCGGCGCGGGCTGGGCCGTGCCGCCCAGCGCACTGGTCCGGTCGATCCCGCGCGCCGCATCGCCGGGGTGCACCGCTTGCGGGCCACAGCGCGGATCTGCACCAGTGAAATACCCCCGAATATCGGCAGGCAGGTTGGGGCAAACCCCCAAGGCCGCTGGCGGCACAGGGCGCGGTGTGGTTGCAACACGCCGTGGCTGTGCTGCGGGTGGGCGCGGCTGTGTCCCGACACTGCGCAACGCGGGCGCGGCAGGCGCGCTTGGCGCGATCACAACCGGGCGCGGCGCGACAACCGTGGCGGTCGGTGTGCGCAGCGTCGGCGCCGTGCGCACGGTGCTGGGTGCGGTTGCAGTCGCGGCACCGCCGATGATCGTGACACCGGGTTGATTGCGCGGCGCGGTCGCGGCCACGCGGGCTGCATCACCCCCGCCCGTTGGCGCCTGACCGCATATTTGGCGCCTGTCCCGGCCAACGCGCGGCACCCACTGGGTATTGTTGCCTATGCCCACACGGACAAAGGCACAGCCACGGCTATCCACATATTGATCGCCCTGAAAGCTTGCGGATGGAATCTCCGCAGGCACACCTTGGGCCAAGGTTGCGTTACCACTTGCCAAGAAGGCCGCAGCCACCAAGGCAACGACCAAAAATTGTCGCATCACATACATGCAAACCCCCACGTTTGCTACGCGGCCAGACTGGCCCATAGGTGTGGGCAAGTAAAGTCAAGAATGCATCATTTTGTACCGAACATGCGATCACCCGCATCACCTAGTCCCGGAACGATATATCCATGGTCGTTCAGATGGCTGTCGAGCGCGGCGGTCACGATCGGCACATCGGGGTGGGCTTGCTTCATCCTTGCCACACCTTCAGGCGCGGCCAGAAGGCACAGGAAGCGGATATTATTGGCCCCTGCAGCCTTCAAAAGATCGATCGCGGCCGCCGAGGAATTCCCCGTGGCCAGCATCGGATCGACCACGATGGTCAGGCGATCATGCAGCGCATCTGGCACCTTGAAGTAATACTGGACCGGCTGGAGCGTCTCGGGGTCGCGGTAAAGCCCGACGAAACCGACCCGCGCATTGGGCACAAGTTCCAATATTCCGTCGAGCAACCCGTTGCCTGCGCGCAAGATCGACACCAGCGCAAGCTTCTTGCCTTCAATGGTGGGCGCGCTCATCGGGCAAAGCGGCGTGTCGATCTGCTTGGTCGTCATCGGCAAGGACCGCGTCACCTCATAGGCCAGCAGCAAGCTGATCTCGCGCAAGAGCTGGCGAAATGATTTGGTCGAGGTATCGGCCTCGCGCATCAGGGTCAGCTTGTGTTGTACCAGCGGGTGATCAACGATGGTCAGATGCGCGGTCATGCTTGGGTCTCTCCCAGTCGTTTGGCGATGATTTTCTTGGTGGCCGGATCGCAAAAGGCCGCGTCCAGCGCCGTGCGGTTGATTTCGGCGAAAATCGCCGCGTCCCAGCCGAAATGCCGGTTCAGGTTCTCATAATCCGAGGCCATGGTGATACCGAAAAACGGCGGGTCGTCGGTCGAGACAGTCACCTTGACCCCGCGTTCACGCAGCCGTTCGATGGGATGGCTTGGCCAATCCTTGAACACGCCCAAGACGACATTCGAGCCGGGGCAGCATTCCAGCACGATCCCATCCTCGGCCAGCCGATCGACCAGTGCCAAGTCTTCGATGGCCTGCACGCCGTGCCCGATCCGTTCGGGGGAAAGCTGGTCGAGTGCCGCCCGGACCGAGGCCGCCCCGCCCCATTCGCCTGCATGCACGGTGATGCGCAGCCCCGCCTCGCGCGCGCAGTCAAAGGCCCATGTGTAATCGCCGGGCTGGCCGATCAACTCGTCACCGGCCATGCCAAAGCCCACCAACCAATCGCCTGCGGTGTCGGCGGCGCATCGCGCGATGGGGCGCGCGCGGTCAGGGCCGAAATGGCGGATGCAGGTGATGATGCCGCGCAGCGTGATGCCATGTGCGCGATCTGCGGCCTCTGCCGCCTCGCGGATCGCCAGCAAGTATTCGCGCCATGCGCCGATATCACCACCACCGCAGAAATCGGGAGAAAGAAATGTCTCGGCATAGACCACGCCATTGGCGGCACTTTCTTCCAGCACGGCAGTGGTGAGACGCGCGTAATCCTCGGGTGTCTGCAAGACGCTGGTGGCGGCTTCATAGACCTCGAGGAAATGCCAGAAATCGCGATAGGCATAGCCGCCATCAGGCCGGAAGATGCCCGAAAGGTCGACGTTCTTCTCGCGTGCGATCCCCCGGATAAAGGCCGGCGGCGCACCCCCTTCGAGATGCAGGTGAAGCTCGACCTTGGGGATGTCGCGCATGCTACGCTCCGATCAGCCAGCCGATGGCGGCGATGACAAACCCGAAAAGGGCCGCGCCGCGCCATGGTGTACGCGGTCGCCCGATGAGGGGGCCGATGAAGCGCACAGCCAACGTGACGACGACAAAGGTCATCACGAAATAGATCAGTTCCGATCCGAGGCTCACGACGTAATGGGTGGGTTCGGTGCTCATGTCCCCTCACAGAAAACTTTGGCCGGGCCCTTGGTTGGGCAGGCCCAGATGGGCGGCCAGCGACGCACCCACATCGGCAAAGGCGCGGATGCCGATCTGCCCGCTATAGGGCCCTTTGGCAAGCACCGGCACCCTTTCGCGGGTGTGATCGGTGCCCGGCCATGTGGGGTCATTGCCGTGATCGGCGGTCAGGATCATCAGATCATCGGGCCGGAGCGCGGCCAAGATCGGCCCCAGCATCGCATCGAACCATTCCAGATGCCGCGCGTAGCCAGCGACATCGCGCCTATGGCCATAAAGGCTGTCGAACTCGACGAAATTGGCAAAAGTCAGCGATCCATCGGCTGCATCCGCCACATGCGCGCCCAGGTGATCCATCAACGCCGCATCGGGGCCAGTGACCGCATGATCCACACCGCGCCCGGCAAAGATATCACGGATCTTGCCGATGGTATAGGTGACACGCCCCGCCCCCTGCACGAGGTCCAGAAGCGTCTGCCCCGGCGGTGCGATGGCATAGTCATGGCGGTTGGCGGTGCGTGCGTAACTGCCCGACGCGCCGCTAAAGGGGCGCGCGATCACCCGGCCGATCCGGCGGGCATGCAGCATGGGGGCAAGTGCGGCACACAGCGCCAAAAGCCGATCGAGGCCGAATGTCTCTTCATGGGCTGCGATCTGGAACACGCTATCGACCGAGGTATAACAAATGGGCCAGCCGGTTTCCTGATGCGTCGCGCCGAGCCGGTCGATGATCTCGGTCCCGCTGGCATGTTCATTGCCCAAAATGCCATCCGTGCCTGCAAGGTGCATCACCTCGGCCACGATGTCGTCGGGGAAACAGGGGGTGGTTTTGGGGAAATAGGCCCAATCCCAAGGCACGGGTAGCCCTGCCAATTCCCAATGGCCCGAAGGGGTATCTTTGCCTCGCGATATCTCTTCGGCAACGCCCCAAAGGCCGACAGGGTCCCCATCCAACCCCGCGCCCCGCGCGCCCGAGGCAAGCCGCAGCGCCGCACCAAGGCCCAGCGTGTCGAGATTGGGCAGGCGCAATGGACCCGCGCGCCGCTGATCAGCTCGCCCCGCTGCACAGGCGGCCGCGATATGGCCCAGCGTATTGGCCCCTGTATCGGGCAGATCGCCGTTGAAATAGCCGCCCGCATCAGGCGCGCCGCCAACCCCAAGGCTGTCCATCACCACCAGAAAGGCGCGCGCCATTAGCCGATCCTTTCATGGATCAGTGGCGGAAAAACAGGGGGGCTATCGGTCAGCAAAAAGGCGCGCCGTACATCGGCCGCCACGGCGCGCGCCGCGGCCTCGCTTGCGGCATGGATGCGCGCCAAGGGTCGGGCGCTATCAACCTGCTCGCCCAACCGCGCAATATCACTCAGCCCCACGGCCAGATCCAGCTTATCATCTTGTTTCAGCCGCCCGCCGCCCAAGCGCACCACCACCTCACCCAAGGCGCGTGTATCGATCTGGCCGATATAGCCTGCCTCGCCGGGATGGACATCGACCATCACGCGGGCCGCCGGAAGCCGATCGCGCCAACGGTCGGTGAAATCATGCGGGCCGCCCAAGGCCGCGACCATCTCGCCAAAGGCATCGGCCGCCTCGCCCGAGGTCAGCGCCTCGGCAATGCGCCCCGCACCATCGGCAGCATCAGCGGCCAGCCCGCCCAGCGCCAGCACTTCACCGCCCAAGGCCTGTGCGAGCTTGGCCAAGGGCGTGGATAAATCACCCGAAGTCAGCACCTCCATCACCTCGATCACCTCAAGCGCATTGCCCGCTGCAGGCACGGTGGGCTGGCTCATGTCGGTAATCAGCGCCGTGGTCATGCAGCCTGCCCCTTGGGCCGTATCGACCAGCGCTTGGGCCAGCGCCAAGGCCTCTTCATGCGTGCCCATGAAGGCACCCGAGCCGAGTTTGACATCCAAAACCAAGGCCTCAAGCCCGGCGGCGAGTTTCTTGGACAAGATCGAGGCGGTGATGAGGTCGATGGAGGCCACCGTGCCTGTCACATCGCGCACCGCGTAAAGCCGCTTATCGGCGGGTGCCAGGTCATGGGAGGCACCCACGATGGCACAGCCGATATCGGCCACGAGTTCTTGGAGATCATCGACCGAGATCTGGGTGCGATAGCCCGGTATCGCCTCCAGCTTATCAAGGGTGCCGCCCGTATGGCCCAAGCCACGCCCCGAAATCATCGGCACAAACGCCCCGCAGGCCGCCAGCGCAGGTGCCAAGATCAGCGAGACACAATCGCCCACGCCCCCTGTCGAATGCTTGTCGAGCACAGGCCCGTCGAGGTTCCATGTCAAAACGCGCCCCGATTCCCGCATCGCGGCTGTCAGTTGCACCCGCCCCTTCGGCCCCAGACCGCGCGCACAGATCGCCATCGCAAAGGCGCCCGCCTGTGCATCGGTGACTTCGCCGGTGGCCAAGCCTTCGGCGAACCAAAAAAGCTCGGCCTCGCGCAGCGTTTCGCCGTCGCGCAACCGCGCAAGGATCGAGCGCGCATCGATCACGGCGCGTCCTTGTCTGCGTTGACCATATAGCCCGCGTCAAAGGCACCGGGCAAAAGTTCCGCGACCGTCATCTGCAGGCGCGCACCCGCCGTCGTGGCCATGGTCACCACCACGTCACCGGATGCGAACTCGGCCAGCTTTTGGCGGCAACCACCGCAGGGCGGCACGGGGGCCGGGCAATCGGCGATCACGGCCACCTCGGCGATGCGCTTGTCACCGGCAGCGATCATCGCGGCGATGGCACCTGCTTCAGCGCAAGTCCCCTCGGGATAGGCGACATTCTCGACATTGCAGCCAAGATGCACATGCCCTTCGACCGTGCGGATCGCCGCCCCAACCTTGAAGCCGGAATAGGGGGCATGGGCGTTTTCACGCACGCGGGCGGCATCTTGGATCAGCGACATGGCATGGGCCCTTTTGCGGTGCTTGCTTGCGCTCAGTCTGGTGCGCGGCGCAGGCCAGCGCAAGGCCAAGCGGCATCGCTCATCATTTCTGGATGGGTGGCGGGTTACGCGCGGCATGGGCCGCGACCGTCGCGATCAAGCCCTGCAAATCAGACCGGCATGGCGCGTAAAGCGCGGCCAGATCATCCATCCGCCGCCGCTTGGCCGCGATATTGAGCACCTCGGCCAAACGATAGAGGCGTTCGGCACCGACCGCACCCGAGAGCGCGATCAAGATGTGCGTCTGGCTGCGGATCTCGGCCAGATCGGCATTGGCGATCCCCCGGTCGAGGGCTGTCAGCACCGCACCCAGATCCTCTTGCAGGCGCATCAGCAATTCCGGCGCGCCATCATCCCCGGCAACGGCCAGCAAGGCGGCGAAGCGGTCTTGATCCAACACCTTGCCAAACCCCGTGGCCCCCAGATCATCGCGCAGCACATCCTCGGGTTCGGGCAGGCCTGTGGGACGCCCGACATAGCGCAAGATCGCGCGCCCGAAATCGGCCACCGACGAGATCGGCTTGCCGATGATCCCATCCGCACCCGCAGCATAGATCGCCTCGCGGTTATCGCGCAGCACATAGGCCGTCAGCGCGACCATCGGCATCACGGCCACCGCATCAGGGCGCGCGCGCACGCTTTGCATCACCTCCAACCCCGAGAGGCGGGGCATTTCGATATCAATCAAGGCAATGTCGAACGCCGCGCGCGACAGCGCATCGAGTGCAGCAAGCCCATCGGCCACGCAGGTGACATCGGCCCGCATCCGCCCAAGGATCTGGCGCAGAATGGTTTGATTGGTCAGGTTATCCTCGGCCACCAGAATACGCAGCCCGCCCAGATCGGGGGGCACATCGCTGTCACGCCGCGGTTGCGGCGTTGCGATGATGGATGGCGGCAAGATCAAACAGGCCTCGCCGCCGCCCTCGGGGTGATTGGCCAGCGTCAGCCGCCCGCCGATCTCGGCCGACAAACCGGCCGCGATGCGCAGGCCCAAGCCCGCACCCGCATGCGGCCCGCGCGGCCCGATCTCGGACCCATCGCGCATCAGCGCCTGTATCTGCGGCGAAAACCCCGGTCCATGATCCCGGATCGTCAGCGCGAGCCCCTGATCGGGCAGTGCGGCCACGCGCAAGGTCACCAGCGTGGCGGGTGCATGCAGCAAGGCATTGGCGATCAGATTGCCAATGATCCGATCCAGCATCAGCTGCGACACAGATAGAAAAGGCGGCAGGTTATGGCCGCGTGCGATGGCAAAATCCCCGCCCGCCGCATGCGCCCTCCCTGACCATCGCCCAACCAGCGATGTCAGCCAGTCATCAAGCGCAAGCCACTGTTCTTCGTGCTGGAACAAGCGATCACCGACCGCAGCCAAAAGCGCGCCATCGACAAGCCCCGCCAAGGTATCGGCCGCCGCCTGCACCCTGTCGATCTGGAGCCGTTCCTCGGGTGCCAATCTGTGCCGATCAAGCAGGCGCAGCCCCCCGATCACATCGGACATGGCCGAACGGATGTCATGGCTGAATAGCTGTAAGGTATCTGACCGCGTCGCGAAACGCGCAGCATCGGGCGCTTGCCCCGGGGCCATGAAACGCTCGGCCATAACACCACTACTCCTGCACACTCACGCTGCAGTGTATCAGCCTACCCAACCGCGGCCAAGCGTGGCGGTGGATGGGCTGTTGGTACCTGCCATTAGCCCTTTGCGGGGTAGCCCAAGCCCGCCAGCGCCGCGCGGATTTCATCCAAGATCGCGGGATCGTCGATGGTCGCGGGCATCTTGAAGGCCTCGCCATCGGCGATCTTGACCATGGTGGCGCGCAAGATCTTGCCCGAGCGCGTCTTGGGCAGGCGGTCGACCACCACCGCCAACTTGAAGGCCGCCACGGGTCCGATGCGGTCGCGCACCAGCTTGACGCAATCCTTGACCACCTGGTCGGACGTGGTCTTGGCCCCTTTGTTCAGGCACAAGAACCCCATCGGCAATTGCCCCTTGAGGCTATCGGCAACCCCAATCACGGCGCATTCGGCGACATCAGGGTGGGAGGCCAAAACCTCCTCCATCGCGCCGGTGGACAGGCGGTGGCCCGCCACATTGATCACATCATCGGTGCGCGCCATGATGTAGAGATAGCCATCCGCGTCGATCATCCCCGCATCGCCGGTTTCATAAAAGCCGGGGAAATGGCTGAGATAGGATTTGCGAAAGCGGTCCTCTGCCTGCCACAGATTAGGCAGTGTGCCGGGGGGCAGCGGCAGCTTGATGGCGATGGCACCCAGCGTGCCGGGTTCCACGGCATGGCCCGCCTCATCAAGGATTTGCACATCATAGCCGGGCATCGCGACAGAGGGGCTACCGATCTTGACGGGCAGCTTTTCGACCCCCAAGGGGTTGCCCGCAATCGCCCAACCGGTCTCGGTCTGCCACCAATGGTCGATCACCGGCACGCCCAGCTTGTCTTGCGCCCATTCGATGGTGTCAGGATCGGCGCGTTCGCCGGCTAGAAACAGGCTTTCAAGGCTGGAAAGGTCGTAGTCGCCCACCAACTCGCCCAAAGGATCGTCACGCTTGATCGCGCGGAATGCCGTCGGCGCGGTAAACAGCGACTTGACCTTGTGGTCTTGGATCACCCGCCAAAAGGTGCCGGCATCCGGCGTGCCCACGGGCTTGCCCTCGAACACGATGGTGGTGCAGCCGAATGTCAGCGGCGCGTAGCAGATATAGCTATGCCCCACGACCCAACCCACGTCGGAGGCGGCCCAGAACACCTCGCCGGGATTCATGTCATAGAGGTTGCGCATCGACCAGTTGAGCGCGACCAGATGACCGCCGGTGTGGCGGATCACGCCTTTGGGCTGGCCCGTCGTGCCGGAGGTATAAAGGATATAGGCCGGGTGGTTGCCCGCGACCGGCACGCAATCGGCGGGGGTGACGCCATATTGAAAGGCGTGCCAATCGTGGTCGCGGCCTTCCTCCAGCTTGGCGACCTCTTGTTCGCGCTGAAAGATCACGCAGAAATCGGGTTGATGCTGGGCGATCTCAAGCGCGCCGTCCAGCAGCGGCTTGTAATGCACCACCCGTCCCGGTTCGATCCCGCAGCTTGCCGCGATGATGCATTTGGGGGTGCAATCGTCGATCCGCACAGCCAGCTCGTTGGCCGCGAAACCGCCAAAGACGACCGAATGGATCGCGCCCAGCCGCGCGCAGGCCAGCATCGCCTCAAGCGCTTCAGGCACCATCGGCATATAGATGATGACGCGGTCACCCTTTTCCACGCCCTTGGCACGCAATGCACCAGCCAAGGAGGCGACGCGCGCCTGCAACTCGGCATAGGTGATCTTATGGGTGGAGCCTGTCAGCGGACTGTCATGGATAATGGCAAGACGGTCGCCATGCCCCGCTGCCACATGCCGATCGACCGCGTTCCAACAGGTGTTCAGCGTGCCATCGGCAAACCATTCGTAAAGCGGTGCTTGATCTGCGAACAAAGCTTTAGAAGGTTGGGTGACCCAATCGATACCATCGGCGGCCTCCATCCAGAAACCATCGGGGTCGCGCTTGGCGCGTTCATAGATATCGGCATACCGCATGGGTTGTCCCTCCTTCGCTGTGCGCAACTTTGTATCGTTACGGGCGCGGTGGGCGCAATTCGGTGACTTTGCCGCATGGGGGCGCTAACGGCGCGCCCGCTCACCCATAGGTGCTGACAGGCGTTCCCGCGAGCGCGGAAATGTTCAAAAGCCCACGCGCCGTGATCGAAGGTGTCACGATATGCGCGCGGTTGCCCATCCCCATCAAGATCGGCCCGACCTCAAGCCCGCCTGCGCGCGCTTTGAGCATGTTGCGCGCAGCCCCCGCCGCATCGGTCGAGGCAAAGACCAGCGCATTGGCCGCGCCGTTCATCCGTGTGCCGGGCAAAAGCCGCTCGCGCAGCTCGGCATCAAGGGCCGTATCGACATGCATCTCGCCCTCATAGACGAAATCCGTGCCCTCACGATCAAGAATGTCGAGGGCTGCACGCATCCGCCGCCCGCTATCGGTGTCGAGATTGCCAAACTGGCTGCCCGAACACAGCGCCACCTTGGGCTCGATCCCGAAGCGGCGGATATGGCGGGCGCAGCCGCGCACGGTTTCGGCGATCTGGTCCGGCGTCGGTTCGGGATGCACCTGCGTATCGGCGATGAACAGCGGCCCCTCGTCCGAGATCATCAGGCTAAGCGCGCCCACGGGATGCAACCCATCGGTGGCCAGAACCTCGGTGATATATTTCAGATGCCACAGATATTGGCCGAAGGTGCCGCAGATCAGGCTATCGGCCTCGCCGCGCTGAACCATCACCGCGCCGATGGCAGTGGAATTGGTGCGCATGATCGCGCGCGCCAAATCGGGGGTCACGCCGCGCCGCGCCATGATGGCGTGATAGCTTTGCCAGTAATCGCGGTAGCGTGGATCGTTCTCGGGGTTGACCAGATCGAAATCGCGGCCAGCGCGCAGTGTCAGACCAGCGCGTTCGATACGGGTGTCGATCACCTCGGGGCGACCGATCAAGATGGGCTTGTCGGTCGTCTCTTCGACCATGGCTTGGGCTGCGCGCAGCACGCGCTCATCCTCACCCTCGGCAAAGACGATGCGGCGCTCAGCCGTGCGCGCGGCGTCAAAGACCGGGCGCATTATCATGGCCGATTTGAACACCGATTGGTTGAGTTGGGCGCGATAAGCCTCGATATCATCCAAGGGCCGCGTGGCCACGCCCGAGGCCATCGCGGCCTCGGCCACGGCACTGGCTACCACCGCGATCAAGCGGCGATCAAAGGGCTTGGGGATCAGGTAATCGGCCCCGAAGGTCAACTGTTCACCGGCATAGGCAGCGGCGGCCTCGGCGCTGGTGGTGGCGCGGGCCAGCGCCGCGATCCCCTCGATACAGGCGATCTTCATCGCATCGTTGATCTCGGTCGCGCCCACATCCAGCGCGCCCCGAAAGATGAAGGGAAAACACAGCACATTGTTGACTTGATTGGGAAAATCGCTGCGCCCTGTGGCGATGATCGCATCGGGGGCGACAGCGCGCACCGCATCGGGCAAGATCTCGGGCGTAGGGTTGGCCAGTGCGAAAATGATCGGGCGCGGCGACATGCGCGCCACCATCTCGGGCGTCAGCACACCGGGGCCGGACAGCCCAAGGAACAGATCGGCCCCATCCACGACATCCGACAGCGTGCGCGCATCGGTTTTCTGCGCATAGGCCGCCTTTTGCGGGTTCATATCGACCTCACGGCCCTCGTAAACCAGCCCGTTGATGTCGCAAAGCCAGATATTCTCGCGCTTCACGCCCAGCTTGAGCAGCATATTGAGGCATGCGATCCCTGCAGCACCGCCACCCGTGGAGACGATCTTGATATCGGCGAACTGCTTGCCCGCCACGCGCAGCGCATTGGTCGCCGCCGCCCCCACCACGATGGCCGTGCCATGCTGATCATCATGAAAAACGGGGATGTTCATCCGCTCACGGCAGATTTGTTCAACGATAAAACAATCGGGCGCCTTGATGTCTTCGAGGTTGATCGCACCGAAGGTCGGCTCCAGCGCACAGACGATATCGGCCAGCTTATGCGGATCGGATTCGTTGAGTTCGATATCGAAGCAATCGATATTGGCAAAGGTCTTGAACAAGACCGCTTTGCCCTCCATCACGGGTTTGGAGGCAAGCGCGCCGATGTTGCCCAGCCCCAGAACGGCCGTGCCATTGGTGACGACCGCCACCAAGTTCCCACGCGTCGTGTAGCGCGCCGCCGTGCTTGGATCGGCCTTGATTTCAAGGCAAGCCTCTGCCACGCCGGGCGAGTAGGCGCGCGCCAGATCGCGACCATTGGCCAAGGGCTTCGTGGCGCGGATCTCGAGCTTACCGGGCTTGGGATGCTCGTGATAGAACAAGGCCGCATTGCGCAGCGCCTCTTGTTTTTCGTCGCTCATCCCACACCCTCCGATAAATTTAGTTTAACGTTAAACATTCTTTCCCGAAAAGCCGCAAGATGACGCAAGGTCGCGCGACGTAGACATGCCTGTTTCGGCATCATCCGATACTTCAGGTGAACTGTTCGCGCAGCAGCCGCTCATCCAGACCGTGACCCGGATCGAAGAGAATGCGATGGGCGATATCGGGCTCTGACCGGATCTCGACCGACACCACATTGGCCACCGAACGGCTATCGGCATCGGCCATGACCGGGCGCTTGTCGGGATCGATCACATCGAACCGCACCACCGCAGTTTTGGGCAAAAGCGCACCGCGCCAACGCCGAGGCCGGAAGGCGGCAACCGCAGTCAAGGCCAGCACCTCGGCCCCGATCGGCAGAATCGGACCATGGGCGGAATAGTTGTAGGCCGTCGACCCCGCAGGCGTGCACAACAGCGCACCATCGCAGACCAACTCCTCCATCCGAAGCCGCCCGTCGACCAATATCCGCAGTTTGGCGGCTTGCGGCCCCGCCCGCAGCAAGCTGACCTCGTTGATCGCCAAAGCCTCGACCACCTGACCCTCGGTTGTGGTGGCGCGCATATGCAGCGGGTTGACCACCGCCGCCTCGGCCCGGTCGAGCCGTTCGATCAGATCATCCTCGGCATAGGCATTCATCAAAAAGCCCACTGTACCACGATTCATCCCATAGACCGACAGACCCAGCGCCTGGGTGGCATGCATGGTCTGGAGCATGAAGCCATCGCCGCCCAGCGCGACGATCACATCGGCTTGTTCGGGGGCATGCACGCCGTAACGCGCCTCCAACCGCTGGCGCGCTTCCTGCGACAGCGCGGTATCGGAGGCGAGAAAGGCGATCTTGCGTGGCATGGGCATCTTTGGCCCTCCCTTCGGGTCTTGACGCACCCTCGCCCGGTCAGATCGGAAACTCAATCCATCTTCGGCATGCATCTTGCCGCTTTCGGGGGGTATGGTGACGCTTTGTACCCTTCCAGATCGGCTTTGCTTGCCGTAAACGGCGCGCTAAGTCACATCACACACCGACCCTATAGGGAGACGCTGCCATGAACGCCCCCCACCGCGACGCAGGTTTTTTCACCGAAACGCTGGAAAGCCGCGACCCCGAGATTTTCGGCGCGATCCGCCAAGAACTTGGCCGCCAACGCCACGAGATCGAGCTGATCGCCTCGGAAAACATCGTCTCCGCCGCCGTGATGGAAGCGCAGGGCTCGGTGATGACCAATAAATACGCCGAGGGCTATCCGGGTCGGCGCTACTATGGCGGCTGCCAATTCGTCGATATCGCCGAAGAGCTGGCCATCGAACGCGCCAAACAGCTTTTCGGTGTTGGCTTTGCCAATGTGCAGCCCAACTCCGGCTCTCAGGCCAACCAAGGCGTTTTCACCGCGCTCTTGCAGCCCGGCGATACGATCTTGGGCATGAGCCTTGATGCGGGCGGCCACCTGACGCATGGCGCCAAGCCCAACCAGTCAGGCAAATGGTTCAATGCGATCCAATACGGCGTGCGCCAGCAGGATTTGAGCGTCGATTACGACCAGATCGCCGCATTGGCCGCGGAACATCAGCCCAAGATGCTGATTGCGGGCGGCTCGGCCATTCCGCGGATCATCGATTTCGCCCGTATGCGCGAGATTGCCGATAGCGTCGGCGCTTACCTGCTGGTCGATATGGCACATTTCGCGGGTCTTGTGGCCTCGGGCCATTACCCCTCGCCCTTCCCGCATGCGCATGTGGCCACGACCACCACGCACAAGACCCTGCGCGGTCCGCGCGGCGGCATGATCCTGACGGGTGACGAGGCGATCGCGAAGAAAGTCAATTCCGCGATCTTCCCCGGCATCCAAGGCGGCCCCTTGATGCATGTGATCGCGGCCAAGGCCGTGGCCTTCGGCGAGGCGCTGCGCACCGAATTCAAGGACTACCAGACCCAAGTGATCCGCAACGCCCAAGCGCTGGCCGACCAGCTGATGAAGGGTGGGCTTGATATCGTCACGGGCGGCACCGATACCCATCTGATGTTGGTCGATTTGCGCCCCAAGGGCGTCAAGGGCAACGCCACCGAGCAAGCCTTGGGGCGCGCGCATATCACCTGCAACAAGAACGGCATCCCCTTCGACACCGAAAAGCCCACGATCACGAGCGGTATCCGTCTGGGCAGCCCCGCAGGCACCACGCGCGGCTTCGGCGAGCCGGAATTCCGCCAGATCGGCGACTGGATCACCCGCGTCGTCGATGGGCTTGCGGCCAATGGCGAAGCGGGCAATGGCGCGGTCGAAGATGCAGTGCGCGCCGAGGTCGAGGCGCTGTGCCAACAATTTCCGATCTATCCCAAGCTCTGACAGGCTAGATCCATCATTTTCGTCTGCAATGATCTTGAACGGCCCGTAGTTTCGCCATAAATCTGGCGGGACTGCGGGCCGTTTGCTGCTGTGTCCGGCCGTGCCCGCGCTGCCTGATCATTTGTCGAGCGAAACACGATGCAAGCCGCGCCGTCCCTTCGACCCGAGATCACACCCGCGTTCCGCGCCGAGGCGCTCCGCGAAATCCGCGCCTTTACCCGCGATTGGACCGCGCGCGACGACCGTTTGGCCGCGCTGAGCTATGGCGCGACCTTCTTCTTGTACTTCGCCACATTCTGGCTTGCGGTGCAGCTTTGGCCCAATCCTTGGCTTGTCTTGCTGGTCATTGTGATCAATGCGTTCTTGGGTGTGCGGCTTTACGTGCTGCAACATGATTGCGGCCATGGCGCGTTGTTTTCGACCAAGCGGCGCAATGATCTGGCCGGTCACGGCCTGTCGATCTTCACGCTCACACCCTACCGGGTGATGCAGTCCAACCATAATGCGCATCATTCTCATCTCGGCAATCTCGACGAACGCGATACGACCGAGATCTTCACCATGACGCTGCGCGAATGGCAGGCGGCAAGCCCGTGGCGCAGGCTATGGTACAGGCTGTATCGCCACCCGCTGATCTTGATCCCGATCGGAGGTATCTTCACCTATGTGCTGGCCTATCGCTGGCCCAAGAACGCGGGCCGCATCGACCCCAAGGGCGTGATCTTGCATAATCTGGGACTGGCGCTGTGGATCGGCATGATCTGGGTTTTCGCCGGCGGGCCGGGCTTGATCATCTATGCGGCCACCGTTTTCGTCGCCGCCTGTATCGGGGTGTTCCTCGTCTATCTGCAACATAATTTCGAAGATACATGGTGGGATCGCAAACCCGATCTGAACCCTGCACGCGCGGCACTTCAGGGGTCTTCGGCGCTGGATCTGGGCTGGTGGTTTGATCTGGCCGTCGCAAATATCACCTATCACGACATCCATCATTTCAACGCCAATATCCCCAGCTACCGGCTGCGCGCCTGCCACCGCGCGCTGCGCGCGAAATATGCGGTGCCGACCATCGGCTGGGCCGAGGCCTTGCGATCTTTCACCCTAAAGCTATGGGATGAAGACCAAGGCCGGCTGGTGGCTTTTCCGACCAACGCCCCACATGTCGCAGCACGAACGGCCTAAGGAGGGGGCGCTGCCCCCGCCGCGCCTTTGGCGCGCCTCCCCCGGGATATTTATAAAACAGAGAAGCAACGACCGATGAAGGT
>JAQCLA010000035.1 GCA_027592105.1 Pseudomonadota bacterium
GGTTAGGTTGCCCGGCAATCGCTGCGCGAGGGAGGGACACATCATGCGCGACTTTCACCATCCCGGCCGGTCGGCCGCTTTCGCCGAAAACGGCATGTGCGCCACCTCGCACCCAATCGCGGCGCAAGCCGCCGTCGACATCCTCAAGGCGGGTGGCAACGCCGTTGATGCCGCCATTGCCGGTGCCGTGTTGCTTGGCCTGTGCGAACCGGCCATGACCGGCATCGGCGGCGATTGCTTCGCGCTGATCAAACCCGCCGGCACCGAGGAGATCATCGCGATCAACGGATCGGGCCGCGCGCCCGCCGCCCTTTCGGCCGAGGGGTTGCGCGCCAAGGGCCATAGCAAGATGCCTGTCTTCGGCGACCCCGCCGCCGTGACCATCCCCGGCGCGATAGATGCCTTTTGCCAAATGTCGCAAGACCACGGCAAACTTGGCCTTGATGCCGTTCTTGCCCCCACCATCCGCTATGCCGAGGCGGGCGTGCCTGTCGCGCCGCGCGCCGGGTTCGACTGGGCCCATCACCATGACAATATGAACGCCACCGCGCGGCGTTTCTACCTGATCGGCGATGCGCCACCGCGCGTCGGCCAATTGTTCCGCCACCCGCAACAGGCCGAGGTTTTGCGCCGTGTCGCCGCCAAAGGCCGCGCTGGTTTCTACGAGGGCGAAGTGGCCGAGGACATGGTCACCTCGCTGCGTGCCTTGGGCGGTGTGCACACGCTTGAGGATTTCGCCAATACGCGCAGCAGCTATGGCACGCCTGTCAGCGGCAATTACAAGGGCATCGAACTGGTCGAGCATCCGCCAAATGGCCAAGGTGCGACCGCGATCCTTTTGGCCAATATCTTGGCCGAGTTCGACCTGCCCTCAATGGAACCTTTCGACACCATGCGCGCCCATATCGAGGCCGAGGCGACGAAACTCGCCTATGATGCGCGCGAGCGTTTCGTCGCCGACATGGATCACATGACGCGGCTTGCCCATATGCTCGACCCGGCCACGGCCAAGAAACTGGCGGCCCTGATCGACCCGACCCGCTGCATTGATAACCCCCGCACACTGAGTGCCGAAGCGCACAAGGAAACCATCTATATCACCGTCGTCGACAGCGACCGCATGGTGGTGTCGCTGATCTATTCGGTGTTCAAGGATTTCGGCTCGGGCATCGCGTCGGACAAATTCGGCATCTTGTTCCAAAACCGTGGCGCGGGCTTCACGCTGGAAGCGGGCCACCCCAACGAGGTTGGTGGCGGCAAGCGGCCGATGCACACGATCATCCCCGCCATGCTCAAGCAAAACGGCCGCGTGATCATGCCTTTCGGCGTCATGGGCGGCCAGTATCAGGCCACGGGCCACGCGCGGATGCTGACAAACATGGTCGATTACGGCCTTGGCCCACAGGAGATGATCGACGCGCCGCGCTGCTTTAGCGAGTTCGGCGATATGAAGGTCGAGAAAGGCTATAGCGACAAGGTGCGTCAGGAACTCAGCGATCTGGGCCATAAGGTGTCGACCCCCGATGTCGGGATCGGCGGCGCGCAGGCGATCGCCATCCATCACGATCTCGGCACGCTCGAGGGTGGGTCTGACCCGCGCAAAGACGGCATCGCGCTGGGGTATTGAGCGATGGCGATCACCCCCATCAAAGATATGGTGATGGCCGCGAAAGCCGCCATCACCTCGCTCTCGACCGAGGCGGCGGCGACCGAGGTCGCCGAAGGCCGCGCCGTTTTCGTCGATATCCGCGACCCGCGCGAGCTTGAGCGCGAGGGCAAGCTGCCCGGCGCGATCCATGCGCCGCGCGGCATGCTGGAATTTTGGGTCGACCCCGCCAGCCCCTACCACAAAGAGGCACTGGCCACCGACAAGCGGCTGATCCTTGTTTGCGCGGGTGCGTGGCGCTCGGCTTTGGCGACAAAGACGCTACAGGATATGGGGCTGGAAAACGTGGCCGAGATGGAGGGTGGCTTTTCCGCATGGAAAGCCGAGGGGCGGCCCATCGACTGACCCGGCAAGGGTCAGTTCAGCTGAAACTCCAGCGGATAGCGCCCATCGCGGAATTCCCCGAACAAATCGGGCAGGTCGGGGTGATCGACCGGCTCACCGCTATCATCGGGGACAAGGTTCTGCTCCGAGACATAGGCGACGTAATAGGTCTGATCGTTTTCGGCCAGCAGATGGTAAAACGGCTGTTCTTTCGCCGGTCGCGCCTCTTCGGGGATGGCGGCGTACCATTCATCAGTGTTGGAAAATTGCGGGTCGATATCGAAAATGACACCCCGAAACGGGTGTTTACGATGGCGAACCACCTGACCGAGACCGAATTTTGCCGTGCTTTTCAGCATGAGGCTGAACCCCCTTGAACACGCTTCCTATCGCGCGCATGGGGGGATTGTCCATGAGTCGCGCATCGCGGGAAGGAAACAGATTGTGGAAATCGCCCTAACGGTGCTTGCAATTGTGGCCCCTGTTTTCCTGTTGGGCAGTGCCGGTTTCGTCTGGGCAAAGGCGGGTTATGACTACCCGACCGCCTTTGTTACCCGCATCGCGATGACGCTGGCTGTGCCTTGCCTGATCTTCACCGCGCTGATGCAGGCCGATATCGCTTTGTCCACGCTTGGCGCGCTGACCTTGGCCAGCCTTGTGGCCTATGTCGCGGTGATCGGGCTGAGTTGGGGGGTGGTGGCCATGCTGCGCCTTGACCGCGCGGCTTATGTCGCGCCGCTGGCGTTCGGCAACACGGGCAACCTGGGCCTGCCCTTGGCCTTGTTCGCCTTTGGCGAGACAGGCTTGGGGCTTGCCGTGGTGGTTTTCGCGGTGATGGCGATCTTGACCTTCACCATTGGGCTTTGGCTGGTGGTCGGCGGCACCTCGCCTGCGCGGATGCTGCGCGAGCCGATGTTATGGGCGACGCTGTTGGGCGGGTTATTCCTGACCATGGGATGGGAAACGCCCGAATGGCTGACCCGTTCGCTCAGCTTGATGGGACAGATGGCCATTCCGCTGATGCTAGTCACACTGGGCGTGGCCGTCGCGCGGCTGAAGGCCGGGCGCATCGGGCGCGCGCTCTGGATGTCTGCGGCAAAGCTCGCCCTTGGCATCGTGGCGGGTGTCATGGCCGGGCGCGCCTTCGGCCTCGACCCCGTGGCTTTTGGCGTGCTGGTCCTGCAAATGGCCACGCCGGTAGCCGTCACCTCCTACCTTTTGGCGGAACGCTATGATGCCGATCCCGACGCGGTCGCGGGTCTGGTGATGGTGTCGACCTTGATGTCGGTCGCCACACTTCCGATCACATTGTCATTTCTGCTCTAGCCAAGGCCAAAGCCGCCATTCCCTTGATGGCGATTTCAAGCTATAATGCCGCCAATAGAACCGGAAAATTCGGGCACGAGCAGGTATCATGGAAAGACGCGTCTTCGTTACGGGCGGGCTGACCCTCTTGGTTGCGGGCTGCGGCTCAAGCGGTGGGCGGCATAGCGCGCCACGCAACCTCGATAATGCATGTCGCCTATCCGCCGAGCGGCCGCAGTACCTGCGCGCGATGCAACGGACCGAACGGCGCTGGGGCGTGCCGGTGCATGTGCAGATGGCGACCTTTCACCAAGAAAGCCGTTTCGTCGGCAATGCGCGCCCGCCGCATCGCTATGCACTGGGCATCATCCCCATGGGGCGGGTCAGCTCTGCTTATGGCTACAGCCAGGCGCTTGACGGCACTTGGGATGATTACCGCCGTGCCACGGGGCGGCGTTTTGCCCGGCGCACGGATATCGATGATGCCGCTGATTTCATGGGCTGGTACATGAACCGGACGCGCGATCGCAATGGCGTAGCGTTGACGGATGCGCGCAATCAGTACCTTGCTTATCACGAAGGTCATACGGGCTTTGCGCGTGGCAGCCACAACTCCAAGCGCTGGTTGCTGACGGTCGCGGACCGTGTCGCAGATCGCTCCGAGATGTATCGCACGCAGCTGGCCAGCTGCCGGGCCTAAACCCGATCAGTCGCGTGCGCGCGACGCGATTTCTTGCGTGATATTGAACAGCGATGCGGACAAACGCGCGCCCTGCACCATGTTGCCTAGCACAAGCGTGGTCTGTGACCCGGTGCTATCGGTGATAATCCATTGCCGCAACTCGATCGGATCACCGGTGAAAACAAGCTCGATCGTGCCGATCTCGGGGCGATCGGGGTCTTGCGCCGTGACCCGTGTCGCGATGCCATCGAAGGCATGACCGACCACCTTGCCCGACGCGGCCAAATCGACATTCCGGGCCAAGATCAGGTTCAGCGGTGTCTGGGCCAACGGATACTGCTCGGGCGGCGTATTGGAGCGCCCATCGAAAATCGCCACCTGCTGGCCACCGGCGATGACGATCAACTCACCACCTTCATAGTCAAAGCGTATCCGACCGGGTCGATGCAGGTAGATGTCGCCAGTCGCGACCGTGCCATCGGCATTGATCTGGGTAAAACTACCTTCGGCGGTCGTCAGCCCATTGAGATAGGCGGACAAGGCCCCCAGCGATAACAGGTCAGCGCGCGCCGGCATCGCGGCGGCGAAACTGAGGGCAAGGCAAACCAACAAACGTTTCATGACATCAAAATAGGCCTTTCCACCGCCCCATAAAGAGGGCACGCGCCGTCATCACGCAAGCGTCAATCCTGTTCCGGGACCAAGATCTCGCGCTTGCCGACATGGTTGGCGGTGCTGACCAGCCCTGCATCCTCCATCTGCTCGACCAAACGCGCGGCCTTGTTATAGCCCACGCCAAGCTTGCGCTGGATATAGGAGGTCGAACATTTCCGGTCCTTGATCACGATCGCCACGGCTTGATCGTAAAGCGCATCCTCGCCCTCGGTATTGCCGCCCGTATTCAGGCCCAAGACCGCGTCGATATCGCTTTCGCGGTCGTCATCGGGGCCTTCCAACACGCTCGAGGCATATTCCGGCGGCCCAAAGGATTTCAGGTGGCGCACAATCTCCTCGACTTCTTCGTCGCGCACAAAGGGGCCGTGGACGCGGGTGATCTTGGCGCCGCCGGCCATGTAAAGCATGTCGCCCATGCCCAATAGCTGCTCGGCACCCTGTTCGCCAAGGATGGTGCGGCTGTCGATCTTGGATGTCACGTGAAAGGAAATCCGCGTTGGAAAGTTCGCCTTGATCGTGCCGGTGATCACATCGACCGAGGGGCGCTGTGTCGCCATGATCAGGTGAATACCACTGGCGCGCGCCATCTGTGCCAGACGCTGGATGCAGGCCTCGATCTCTTTGCCGGCGACCATCATCAGGTCGGCCATCTCGTCGACGATGACGACGATAAAGGGCATGGTCACGGGCTGGAATTCCTCGGTCTCGAAAACCGGATCACCCGTCTCATCGTCAAAGCCGGTCTGGTAGGTGCGCTTGAACAACTCACCCTTGGCCAAGGCTTCACGGACGCGGCCATTATAGCCATCGATGTTGCGCACGCCCATCTTGGACATTTTGCGATAGCGCTCTTCCATCTCGCCCACGACCCATTTCAGCGCCACGACCGCTTTCTTCGGGTCGGTCACAACAGGGCTCAGCAGATGTGGAATGCCGTCATAGACGGAGAGTTCCAGCATCTTGGGGTCGATCATGATCATCCGGCATTCTTCGGGCGAAAGCTTGTAGAGCAAGCTCAGGATCATGGTGTTGATCGCCACCGATTTGCCCGAACCGGTCGTGCCCGCGATCAGCAAATGGGGCATCTTGGCCAGGTTCGCGATCACCGGGTCGCCGCCGATATCCTTGCCCAAGGCCAAGGGCAAACGCTGGTTGCCATCACCAAAGCTGCGATGGCTGAGAAGCTCGCGCAACAGCACTTTTTCGCGGTGCTCATTGGGCAATTCGATCCCGATGACCGAGCGGCCCGGCACGGTCGAGACACGCGCGGACAGGGCCGACATGGAGCGCGCGATATCATCGGCCAGACCGATGACGCGGCTCGCCTTGAGACCCGGCGCGGGTTCAAGCTCGTACATCGTGACCACGGGGCCGGGGCGAACGCTGACGATCTCGCCCTTCACGCCGTAATCATCCAGCACCGATTCCAGCATGCGGGCGTTTTCTTCCAGCGCCTCATCGCTCAGATGCGGGCGCTGGATCTGGATCGTATCGGGGTTCTCCAACAGGGCAAGCGACGGCGGCTCATAGACGGCATCCGCCTTGGCCTGAAGCGGCAACGAGGGTTGCGCATCGGCGATCGCCTGCTTCGAGTGGGCCGGCTTGCGCGCCATGGCGCGCTGCATCACGCGGCGCTGCAATTCGGTCTGGGGCAATGCGGGCGCGGGACCACGCGGCGCGCCATCCTGCGCGATCAGCGCAGCTTGATCCATCTCGTCGTTTTCATCGTCGATGAAGATATTGTCGCTGTCATCCTCCATCGTCACCGGCGCGGGGGGAATGGTGCGCGCACTCAGCGGCGGCTCGGCCCGATGGGCAGCGGTCAAGGGTGGCTCGGCCCGAATGATGGGCTGGCCCGCTGCGGCGGCACCTGCCGCACCTGCGGCCAAGAGACTCGCACTGGCGGGCAGGACGGGGGTGCGGCGCGCATCGGCCTCAACGGGTTGCGGCGGCGGCGCACGGCGCACGCGATCGCGGATCACATCACTGATGCGGGCGCGGATGCGCTCTTGCTCGGCGCTGCTTTCCACCGGCTCTTCGACGACAAAATCCATCGCATCCGCTTCGGCGCTGCGCGCACGCAGCATGGGCACGCGCGCCAACAACCCGCCCGCACGGCGGACCGGGGTCTGTGCCTGCGCAGGCTGCACAGAAAGCGGCTGAACCGGGTGAAGTGCGGGATCAGCCATCACTTGTTGCGTGGCCAGACCTGAGTCTCGGCGCTCTTGGCGCAGGCGGGCCAACTCGGTCGCGGCACGCCCTGCCCCATAACCCGCATTGCGCAAACCGCCCGAGACGAAGGCACCGATCGCCACCAAGCCCAGCAAGAAATACCGCACGCCAAGCCGGAATTCCGCGCGGTCGACACCAAGAACGAAGCCCGACATCAGCATGCACAAGACAAAGGCCAGCGCTGCGACAATCTTCAACCCGACTTGCGGGGCCATCGGCAAGGCACTCAACAGCGCACCGACCACAGTGTCACCGAACAACCCGCCAAGCCCAAAGCTATGCACCCAGTTTTCCGGTGGCGCGAGGCTAGCAGCATAGATCGCGGCCAGCGCCACCGCGATCAGCAGAAAGGCGATCCGGCCCAGCGCGCGCTCGTGACGGCTGCTGCGCAGGAACCGCACACCCCAAACCACTGATGCGATGGGCAGCAAGACCGCGCCATAGCCCATGATCATCATCAAGATCGCAGCGACCGACGCCCCGACATGACCAAAAAGATTTTGCGGCACCGCATCGGTCGCCGCCATGAAATGGGGATCATCCGGCGCATAAGACCACAGCATCGCGGCAAGCGCGGCACCAAGGCCCAAAAGGGCGAAACCAAGCGCCTGCTGCCCAAAACGCATCAGCATTTCATGGGTCTGATCATCAAGCAGGGGGTCACGCTGTCTGGTCTGATAGGCCATGCTCGTTCGTCCTCATTCGCCGTAAAGGCATGACCGCAACCGGGTCAGCCCATCGCGCATTTCATCTTCGGGCGCGACCATCGCCACGCGCAGCCTGTCTGCGCCGGGGGTCACACCATCAACCTCGCGTGCCAGATAAGCGCCGGGCAAAACCCGCACGCCTGTCTCACGCCAGAGTTTCAGCGCCGCCGCTTCGCCATCGGCGACCGGCAGCCATAAAAAGAAACCCGCTTGCGGGGGGGTATAGCCGGGGACATCGCCGAAGATGTCATCGGCAATCGCGTATTTCGCGCGGTAGAGCGCGCGGTTTTCCTCGACATGGGCCTCATCGCTCCAAGCGCGGGTGGCCACCGCCTGCAACGGCAGGGGCAAGGGCGCGCCTGCGTAATTGCGAAGCTGCTTCATCCGCGCGATGCTTTCCGGCCCACCGGCCGCGAAACCAGACCGCAGCCCCGGCATATTCGAGCGTTTGGAGAGCGAATGGAAAATCACCACCCGCTCGGGATGCGCCCCCATCTGGGCGGCGATCTCAAGCGCGCCGGGGGGCGGTGTATCGCGATAGAGCTCAGAATAGCATTCATCGGCGAAAATCTGGAAATCATAACGCTCGGCCAGCGCGATCAGATCGCGCCACCATCCCGCATCGGCCACGGCCCCTTGCGGGTTGGCGGGCGAACACAGGTAGGCGATGCTGACCCGCTCCAAGATCTCGGGCGGCAGGCTGGCGTAATCAGGCAGATCGCCCGTCGCAGCGGTTGCCGCCACATAAACCGGCTCGGCCCCCACGGCCAAGGCCGCCACGGCATAGACCTGATAAAACGGGTTGGGCATCAAGACGACCGGCACCTTGCCACCCTTGGTTTCCGGGCAAAGCGCGAGACAGGCGTTGAACAACCCCTCACGCGTGCCGTTCAGGGGCAGCACCTGGCGGTCCGCACTGACATTCACGCCATAGCGCCGCGCGATCCATGCCGCGATCGCGGTCTGCAATTCCGGCGTGCCGTCATTGGCAGGGTAGCGCCCGATCCCCTCAAGGCTATCGGCAATCACATCGCCGACCCAAGCCGGAAAGGGATGGCGCGGCTCACCGATGGTCATATGCACGACAGGGCCACCCGGCGCATAGGCGTCGAGTAACTTCCGCAAACGCGGGAATGCATATTCGGGCAGGTTCGAGAACCGCTCGGGAAACGCCATAGGACTGCCTCAATATCGGGGTCATGTCGCCCCGTTTGACTGCAAGCTACAGCGTCACGGCCCGGCGGTCCAGAAAAAGCATCGCGATGTCGGGCGGCTGTGGCCTTCAGGCCAATACCGCCTCGGCCGCCGCCCCCAAACGCAAAAGCCGCTCATCACCCATAGCTGCGCCCAGCATCATCAATCCGCAAGACGGCACACTTGTGGGCAGGGTCAAACCGCACAACCCCATCAGATTGCCGACACGCGTATTGCGCAGCGTGATCAGGTTCTCGGTGACGTAGAAATCAGCGTCTTGCATCAGCCGGTCCACATCGGGCGGCAGATTGGGCACAGTGGGTAGCAAGACCGCGTCAAAGCCCGCGGTCTCGCGCGCCCACAGCGCGCGCAGCACGTGAAGCCGCCGCCAAGCCGCAACATAATCGGGCGCGCTGAACGCCTGACCACCGCGGAAACGTTCAAGGATGCGGGAGTACATCTTTTCGGGTGCGGCCTCGATCACATCGCGCCATGTGCCATAACCCTCGGTCGCAAAAAGCACGGGCGACAGCGCCATCGCCTCTTCGATGCCTGCCACTGTGCCGGTCTCGATCCGCGCGCCCGCTTTCGCCAATCGCGCGACTGCCGCCGAAAAGGCGCCGCCGGGTCCCTCGCGGACATCGCTGGAATATGGCTCCAACACCAAGAACCGGCGACCTTGTAGGGTTGCGCCACGCAGATCGGCGGGCTTGCCCCCCTCCATCACGGCCAAAAGCTGGGCGCAATCCTCGACCGTGCGGCACAGCGGGCCGATGGTGTCGAAGCTTTCGGCCAAAGGCACGACACCTTGCAGGCTGAGCCGCCCATGGGTGGTTTTCAGGCCCACCAGATCATTCCACGCCGCCGGAACGCGGACCGACCCGCCCGTATCCGACCCGATCCCGGCCGCCGCCAGCCCAAAGGCGACCGAGGCCGCTGCCCCGGAGGAGGAGCCGCCGGGCGCCAATGCCGGATCGTGCAGATTGGGCGGCGTGCCGGGCTTGGGGTCGGTATTGCCACCATAGGCGGGGTTTACGCCGAGCCCCGCAAAAGCCAACTCCGACATATGCGTCTTGCCCAGACAGACCGTCCCGGCCTGCGTCGCGCGTTGCAACACGGCCGCATCAGCCTCAGGCACGCGCCCCTCCAGCAGCATGGAGCCTGCTTCGGTCACGATGCCGGCTGTGTCGAACAGGTCTTTCCAACTGATCGGCACACCGTCGAGCAGACCGCGCCGCAGCCCGGCCTTGGCCCTTTGGCGCGCGCTTTCAGCCTCGGCCAAGGCGCGTTCAGGGGTCATGCGCACATAGATGCGCGGCCCGAATGGATGCGCTGCACCCGCCGCCAGATAGGTTTCGGTCAGTGCGACCGGGTCAATCTTGCCCGCAGCGATCCCACGCCCAAGGTCACTTGCGCTTTGCCTCAACCAATCCGACATGCCCCACCCCCTGCCCATGTTGTCGCGGGCAAGGCTACATGCGGCGCAAGGCATGGACAATCCCGCAGCGCGACCCATAGTCGGGGGTATGGTGCATGATGCGGATATCCTGATTGTCGGCGGCGGGCTAAACGGAAGCTGCCTTGCCTTGGCCTGTGCGCAGGCTGGGCTTTCCAGCATCGTGATCGACGCCTTGCCGGCACAAAAGCGCGCCGATGTTGGCTTCGACGGGCGCTCTTATGCGCTGGCGCTGGCGTCGGTACGGATGCTTTCCGCGCTGGGGCTATGGGATGATCTCACCCCACAGGCCCAGCCGATCTTGCAGATCAAAGCCTCCGACGGGCGAGCGGGCGAAGGGGCCGCGCCGTTTTTCCTGCATTTCGACAGCGCCGAGCTGGAAGAAGGGCCGATGGGCCAGATGCTCGAAGATCGCTACCTGCGCCGCGCCTTGTTGCAAGCGATGGAAGATCACCCCGCGATCACCCACCGCCCCGATAGCACCGTCATCGCGCAAACGACCGAGGGGCAGGCAAGTGTAAGCCTCGCCGATGGTATGACGCTGACCGGGCGCATCTTGGTCGGGGCCGATGGCCGCCGCTCGGCCACGGCTATACGCGCGGGGATCAAGCGAACGGGCTGGGAATATGGCCAGACCGCGCTGGTGACAGCGATTGCGCATGAATTGCCTCATCACGGCATCGCGCATCAATTCTTCATGCCGCCGGGGCCATTGGCGATCTTGCCATTGACCGGCAACCGCTCCTCGATCGTCTGGTCCGAGCGCGCGCCAGATGCCAAGCGCCTGATGGCCGCCGATGACGCGGCTTTCCTCGATCATCTGCGGCCACGTTTTGGGGATTTTCTGGGTGAGATCGCGCTGACCGGTCAGCGTCACAGCTATCCGCTGGGCCTGAGCATCGCCAATGCTTTCGTGGCCGAGCGCTTGGCGTTGGTGGGTGACGCCGCGCATGGCATCCACCCGATTGCGGGCCAAGGTCTGAACCTTGGGCTGCGCGATACCGCGGCACTGGCCGAGGTGCTGGCCGATGCGACGCGCCGGGGCGAAGATATCGCCTCGCCCTTGGTCTTGGCCCGCTACCAATCATGGCGGCGCTTTGACACCGCCGCCTTGGCTGTCACGACAGATGGGGTGAACCGCCTGTTTTCCAACGATAACCCCGCACTCAGGGCGATCCGCGATATCGGCATGGGTGCTGTCAGCGCCATCCCCGCATTGCGCCGGGGTTTCATGCGGCAGGCCGCCGGGCTTTCTGGCGATTTGCCAAGGCTGTTGCAGGGTCGGGTGCTTTAGCGGGCCGCGTGCGCGTTGAGTGAATCATGCGCCCCATGGCGCATCGGCCGCCGCATTATTCCAAGCTGCGCGCTTCGCTTTCGAGCATGATCGGAATACCGCCCCGGATCGGATAGGCCAAATTGGCCGCCTTCGAGACCAGCTCTTGGCGTTGCACATCATAGCTCAAGGGGGCTTGCGTGATCGGGCACACCAAAGCCTCCAGCATCCGGCGGTCGATTGTGACCGACGCCTCGCTCATTGCATCATCTCTTCGGTCGAGCCGCCGCGCAGCGCGAACTCGATCAAGGTGACCAAGGTCTCGCGCCGCGTGGTCAGCGATGGCGCCTCAAGCAGAGCCTGCTTTTCCTCGGGGTCAAAGGGGCACAGCATGGAGAGCGAGTTGATCATCAACTCATCCTCCGCCTCTTTCAGGCTGCTCCAATCGGTCGAAAGCGACAGCGCCTCGAAATAGCGGCCGAGCAAATCCAGAAAGCGTGGCCGGTCAAAGCCGCGATCAACCTCGGTCGGGCCAAGATCGGCAGAAAAGCCATCCCACGACACATCACAGCGCCGATAGGGGGTGAAGCCGCCCACTTCTTCGCGGATACGAAAGCGCGACATGCCCGACAGCGTGATCAAGTAGCGCCCATCCTCAGTTTCCGAGAATTGCGTCACCCGCCCCGCGCAGCCGATACTATGTAGCCGCTTTTCCTCCGAGCCCGGCACCTCGCGGGATTGCACCATCCCAATCAGGCGATGCGGCGTTTTCAGCGCATCATCCAGCATCGCCAGATAGCGCGGCTCGAAAATATGCAGCGGCAGCCGTGCGCGCGGCAGCAAAAGCGCACCGGGCAGCGGGAACACCGCGATGGTTTCGGGTAGGTCGGCGACAGAGATCATGGGCAAGGAACTAGCCCCCCGTTTGCTTCAGGCAAAAATCAGCGACGACAATTTGCGACGACCGTTCAAAGCAATGGGATCTTGCGGCTTGAGCGCATCGAAAATGGTGAAAAGCTGGGTCTTGGCCGCAGCATCGTTCCACGCGCGATCCCGACGAAACAACTCGAGCAGCTCATCGACCGCCTCTTGCACCTGACCGGCCGCATGCAGCGCCGTGGCATAGTCAAAGCGTGCTTGATGGTTGGCCGGGTCTGCCGCGACAGCCGCCTGCAAATCAGCCAAGGGGCCGGCATCGGCGGCTTGCCGGGCCAACGCTATTTGGGCGCGCACGGCCTCAAGCTCGGGTGATTTCGCAATGGCATCGGGGGCGAGGTTCAAGATGTTCTCGGCCTGATCGATCTGACCCAAGGCCAGATGCGCGCGCGCAAGACCGCTGGTGGCCACCACATTCTCCGGCTCTTCCTCGAGGATGGCGGCAAAGGTCTGGGCGGCATCATCAATCGCACCCTCGGCCAGCATCTGCTCGGCGGCTTCGATCGCCTCGGCCAGCCCATCGTCACCAACAAGGGCGGTCAGGCGCGCGATGAATTCCTTGATCTGGCCTTGCGGCACGGCCCCTTGGAACATGTCGACAGGCCGACCCTGGTAAAAGGCCACCACCGTCGGAATGGATTGCAGCGGCAGGCCCTGCTGCGCCAAGGCAGCCGCCAGGCGCTGTTCGCGGTCGACGTCGATCTTGACCATCCGCACCTTGCCCTTGGCGGCAGTCACGGCCGCCTCGAGCATGGGCCCAAGCGTTTTGCATGGGCCGCACCATGTGGCCCAGAAATCGACGATCACCGGCACATCGGCGCTTCCATCGATTACATCGGCCATAAAACTCGCCTCGGTGCCGTCCTTGATCAGGTCGGCCGCATTCGGGGCGGCATCTTGGGTCTGTCCAAGCTCCAGCATCGCATATCTCCGTCACATCTGCGCGCGTTCATGCCCTATATGCGGTCACATGTGCCGCGCGCCAAGGGTTCACAGGTCGAATGTCGCAAAGACCGGCACATGATCGGATGGCCGCTCCCATCCACGTGCATCGCGCAAGATGCGGCTCCCATGCGCGGCACTGGCGATATCGCGCGTGGCCCAGACATGATCAAGGCGCCGCCCACGATCGGCGCTATCCCAATCCTGCGCCCGATAGGACCACCAGCTATAAAGCGGGCCTTGCGGAATATCGGCGCGGGTCACATCGACCCAGCCACCGGCCTCTTGTGCCGCGCCCAGATGTTCCACCTCGATGGGGGTGTGGCTGACCACCTTCAAAAGCTGTTTATGGTTCCACACATCATCCTCGCGGGGGGCGATGTTCAGATCACCCACCAAGATCGATTTGCCCTGTGGATCAGCCCCGAACCAATCGCGCATTTCGGTCAGGAAATCGAGCTTGTGGCCGAACTTCTCGTTGATGGTGCGGTCGGGCTCATCACCCCCTGCCGGGACATAGACATTGTGGATGGTCACGCCGTTTTCCAGCCGCGCCGCGACATGGCGCGCGTCACCCTTGGCACAGAAATCGCGCTGTCCCGCATCGGTGAGCGCCAAGCGCGAGATGATGGCCACCCCGTTATAGCCCTTTTGGCCGCGCGCAACGATATGTGGATATCCCAAATCGGCAAAAACTTCGACGGGGATCTTGTCCACCGGGGATTTGCATTCTTGCAAACACAGCACATCGGGGGCCTCTTCGGTCAAGAGCTTGCCCACCAGATCGGCGCGCAGCCGGACCGAGTTGATGTTCCAAGTCGCAAGGGTAAAGGGCATGGCACGCGCGCTCCGCTGATGTCATCGGCTGTGAGAGGCATCTAATGGGCCATGGCCCGGATGGCCAGCGCACAGCGAAAAAAGAAAGGCCCGAACCATCGGTCCGGGCCAGTCCAACAGGGGGGTAATATCGTCACTCTGACGCACAACCTGTGGTTGCGACTTGATCCGGATCAAACCCGCGTCAGGCCACCAGCCGGTAGCCCCCGCTTTCCGTCACCAAAAGCCGCACATTTGCCGGGTCGGGTTCGATCTTCTGGCGCAGGCGGTAGATATGGGTTTCCAGCGTATGGGTCGTGACACCCGCATTATATCCCCACACCTCGTGCAACAGCACCTCGCGCGCGACCACGCCATCTTGGGCACGGTAGAGATATTTCAGGATATTGGTCTCTTTCTCGGTCAGACGGATTTTCTTGGCATCCTCCGTCTCCAAAAGCTTCATCGCGGGCTTGAAGGTGTAGGGGCCAAGCTGGAACACCGCATCCTCGGACTGCTCATGTTGGCGCAGCTGGGCGCGGATGCGCGCCAAAAGCACCGGAAAGCGGAACGGCTTGGTGACGTAATCATTGGCACCCGCATCCAGACCAAGGATCGTGTCGGCGTCGCTGTCGTGACCCGTCAGCATCAGGATGGGGCATTTCACACCTTGCTTGCGCATCAGGCGGCACAATTCGCGCCCATCCGTATCGGGCAGGCCCACATCAAGGATTACCAGATCGTAGAGCGCCTCTTTGGCGCGGACCATGCCCAGTGCGCCAGTCGCGGCTTCGAAGACATCGAAATCCTCGGTCATCACAAGCTGTTCGCTCAACGCCTCGCGCAGGTCGTCATCATCATCGACCAACAGGATTCTTTTCAACGTCGCCATGGAAAGCTCCTTTCTCACGCCTCTTGACCAAGCTTGGCAAGTTGACAGGCTTTGACAAGCGTTTGACATGCAATCTCACGCCGACGTGTCGCGATCAGGGGAAATGTTTCAAATCCTGCGCGGGCAAAGTATGGATGCGC
>JAQCLA010000036.1 GCA_027592105.1 Pseudomonadota bacterium
TCCGAAACGGTTGCCGGGGCGCACCGCCTCGATCCCCTTGAACAGCGCATCATGGGTCACCTGCACCAAACGCTCGGCCTTGCGGCCTAGGGTGCCTGCCACATACATCCGGCTGGTATCACCGAACCAACCATCGACGATCACGGTAACGTCGATGTTCAGGATATCACCATCCTTGAGCACCTTGGGCCCGGGGATGCCGTGACACACCACATGGTTCACGCTGATGCAGCTTGCATGCTGATAACCACGATACCCGATGGTGGCCGAGGTGACACCTGCGGCGTTGACCATCCGCTCGATCTCGGCGTCGATGGCTTCGGTCGTCTGGCCGGGATAGACCAGTGGCGCCATGGCATCCAGAATGCCCGCCGCAACCTGACCGGCGCGGTGCATGCCGGCGAAATCATCGGCGTCGTGAATGCGTATGCCATCCCGTGTCAGGCGGCCTTTGAAATCGTCCAAACTTTGGACCCTCCAATTTTTCTGTCTCTAAATTAGGCCCAGATCACCGGTATTTCCAGTCAAGGTGATGTGACAAATCTTTCTGCAACCCATTCACCACACAGCGAATTGACGCGATGGCCATCCGCCGCGACATGACAGGGCTTGGAAAGCGCCGTTACAGGGGCCTATACCGAGACCCAAACAGAAAAGCGAGGCGCGCATGCAGACCCCCACAGCCGCGATGTTGGTCATCGGCGACGAGATCCTTTCGGGGCGCACCCGGGATACCAACACCAACTATCTGGCCTGCGCGCTGACCGATCACGGCATCCAGATGCGCGAGGCCCGCGTGGTCAGCGATACCCATGAGACGATCAAGCAAGCGGTCCAAAGCTTGGCGGCCAGCTATACCCATGTTTTCACCTCCGGGGGGATCGGGCCGACCCATGACGATATCACCGCCGATGCCGTGGCTGATGCGATGGGGGCAAGAATCGATATACGCGCCGATGCCCGCGCGATCCTACAGGCCCATTACGATGCCCGCGGCCAAGAGCTGAACGAGGCGCGCCTGCGCATGGCGCGCATTCCCGATGGCGCGACGCTGATCGACAACCCAATCTCGGCCGCGCCCGGTTTCAGCATCGGCAATGTCCATGTCATGGCCGGTGTGCCCACGATTTTCGAAGCCATGGTCGCAAGCCTGATGCCGCGCTTGACGGGTGGGGCGCCGATGCTGTCGCAATCCATGCGGCTTCTCAAGGGCGAGGGCGATATCGCGGGACCATTGGGCACGCTTGCCGCCCAACACCCCGAGGTTTCGATCGGCTCTTACCCGTTCCACCTCAACGGGGTGCATGGCACCAATATCGTTGTGCGCAGCCAAGATGGCCCGGCGGTCGACCGCGTCATGGCCGCCTTGTCGGATATTTTCGGCCCCGGTGCCTGAGGTGGTGTGATGCGGCTATCGGATCTGATGCCAGTCATCACAGCGACATGGCCCGCTGCCGCGCACCATGAGAATGGGCCGTTTACCCTGCCGCAAGGGGTAGGTGGCGGCCAAAGGGTCAGCGCCGCACGACTGCGCGATCCCTTGGCCCAAGACGCGACCGAGGCCGAGATCGACGCCGCCATCGCCGGGCTTGCGGCACTTGGCCAGCCACCGCTATTCATGCTGTTCCACCATCAAGGCGCCCTGGATGCACGGCTAGCCGCGCGCGGCTTTGTGCTGCGCGATGCGACCTGCGCCATGATCGTACCCAGCGCCCAGATCGCCGCGCCGCCGCCACCGATCACCTGCTTTCCCATCTGGCCCCCCTTGGCCATCCAATCCGAGATTTGGGCCACAGGCGGGGTTGGGCCGGAGCGGCTCTCGGTCATGACACGCGCAAGCGCGCCAAAGACATCCTTTCTGGGCCGTACCCAAGACCGCCCCGCGGGAACTGCCTTTGCCGCGATCCATGACGGTGTTGCGATGCTGCATGCGCTGGAAATTCTGCCCGCGCATCGGCGGCGCGGCTTGGGCGCGGCAATGATGCGCGCCGCTGCCGATTGGGCCTTGGACCAAGGGGCCGCCACCTTCAGCTTGCTGGTGACGCGTGAAAACGAACCGGCCTTGGGGCTTTATGCTTCCCTCGGTTTCACGGCTGTGGGACAGTATCATTACCGAGCAAAAGCCGTCTGACGCGCCCATGAAATATCATTTCCGCGCAATGCGGATATACCCCATCGCGATCTTCATTCTCTGCGCGCAGCCCGTGGTCGCTTTGGATGTGGTCTGGCCGTCAGGCGCGACGCAGGTCGTGGCGCGCAGCCAAAGCACAGCCGATTTCAACATCGCAACCGGTACGGCCGATCGCGGTGGCGTGCCACCTTCGCGCAGCGTCACGGGGATCTTGTCGGAGGAGGTCTGGCGCCTTCCCGGTGCGGATGCTGACCCGGCAGCCATCATTGCGGCGCTGCGCGCACAGCTGACCGCCCAAGGCTATGACGTCACCTTTGCCTGCGCCGATCGCGCGTGCGGCGGTTTTGATTTCCGCTTTGCCTTGCCCATTGCGCCAGCGCCCGAAATGTTCGTCGATCTTGGCAATTTCCACTACCTCGCCGCGCGCCGCAGCACGCCCGGCGCGGTTGAGGATATCGCCCTCACTGTCTCGGTCGGCGGTCAGGCGGGCTATGTGCATCTGGCCCGCATCGGCGAAGGTGATACGGCGCCCACCGCGCTGATCCCCAGCTTCACAGCACCCAATGCTGCGGACCAAGCGGATATGATCGCGCAGCTGATCGAAACCGGCCATGCGGTGCTTGCCGATCTCGCCTTTGAAACCGGGGCCTCTGCGCTATCGGGAAACCGCTATGACAGCCTTGCGATCTTGGCCGCATGGCTGGCGGGCGATCGCGCGCGGCGGGTCGCATTGGTTGGCCATACCGATGCGGAAGGTGCGCTGGATCGCAATATCGCGCTGAGCGAGGCACGCGCCGCGGCAGTGCGCCAATCCTTGATCAATGATCATGGTGCAGCGGCCGATCAGATCAGCGCGGCAGGTGTCGGTTATCTGTCGCCGCGCGCCACAAACACAACGCCCGACGGTCGCGAAGCGAACCGCCGGGTCGAGGTGGTGCTATTGGCGCAATAGCCGGGGCTGGCTTACCAGTCGTTCGGCCCCTTATCCTTGAAAGAGTCGACCAAGAAATCGATGAAGGCGCGCACCTTGGGCTGAGTATAGCGCCCAGGCGGGTAGATCGCATAAACCCCTTGGATATCGACCGGCAGATCGGGAATGACATCTTCGACCAGCCCCTCGCGCAGCGGCTGGGCATAGAGAAAGCTGGGCAAAAAGGCGATGCCAAGGCCACCGATGGCCGCATTCAACAGCGATTGCCCGTCATTCACGGTCAACCAACCCCCGCTGCGGACCTGACGCTGCTCACCCGAAGGCGCGATCAGCTTCCAGACATTCGCATTGGCGCTGTTGGAATAGTGCAAAAGCTTGTGTTCGTTCAGATCATCGATCTTTTCCGGGCGGCCGTATTTCTGGAAATAGGAGGGCGCCGCGATCATCCGACGCTGCGTCTCGCAGATTTTGCGCGCGCGCAGGCTGCTATCTTCCAACTCGCCGACGCGAATGGCCATGTCGAACCCTTCCGAGATCAATTCGACATAGCGATTATTGAGCACCATGTTCACCGTCACATCGGGGAAACCATGCAAGAACCGTCCAAGAATGGGCGAGATGTGATTGACCCCGAAATCCGTGGCGACCGAAACGCGCAAGGTTCCCGAAGGGGCCGATTGCATCGCCGTGACCAGCGCATCGGCCTCGCCTGCGTCATTGAGCACGCGCCGTGCGCGGTCGTAATAGGCAAGCCCGATCTCGGTCGGGCTGACACGCCGCGTGGTGCGGTTGAGCAGGCGCGCTCCAAGCCGTGTTTCAAGGCTTGAGACATGCTTCGAGACGGCGGATTTCGAAATCCCCATCTTGCGTGCCGCATCCGTGAAGCCACCTTGATCCACGACCATGGCAAAGGCTTCCATTTCAGTCAGACGGTCCATTTTGAATTCCTGCTCGGGCTTATTCGTCCCCCTTGGTGTCGCCCGCAATTGCGGCACGATTGGGGAGCAGCGCGGGCCAAAGACAGGTAATTGCGCGGATCGTTCGTGACGCGGGATCAATTTTTTCCGCTTCGCCCCCGCCTCAGCAGGGGCGCGCGGTGTGATCACGCGGCGTTGCGACGGCCCAAAACGATCAGCCGATATTCATGGTTGCGTGCAAATACAGCTGCGCGGTCGGTATGACGGCCCAGCTTGTTCAAGCTCCGCCCCAACATCTTTTCCATGATCCATGCGCGCCACGGATATTCCCGCTTCAACTCGGCGCGAAAGCGCTGAACGAAGGGGCCGACTTTTTCATTCTTGAGGTATTCATGGATCACGAAGGTGGGCGTGATCGCATCGGTCATGTCCTCATCCGACAGGATGTCGAACACGCCTTGGCGCGCAACCTCGGCGACAAAGGCCGCATGCGTGCCGCGCGTTCCATCATCATGGGCAAAGCCGGCGCGACGGAAATAATCGAAGATCACCACACCCTTGTCGGCCAGTTGGCCTGCCTTGGATAAAGCTGTGACCAGATCGATATAGTGAAAGCTTTCGGCGAAAAGACAGATGTCACGCCGCTGGGAATGATCGAAATCCTCGAACATCGCGTCGACGACAAGCGTGCCTTGGGGCAGCTTGGCGCGCGCCATCTCGTTCATCTGGTGCGAGGGCGAAACACAGGCCACTTCGAAACCACGCGCGATCAGCGCACGCGCGTTCGACCCGGTTCCCGATCCGACATCGAGAATTGACTGAACGTCACCCGGCACTGTGCCGATCGCCTCGACCAGCTTTTCGAAATAAGCCATCTGGGCCGCGCCCAGCGCAGCAGCCGTCAGCTCTTCGGGGGCGCCATCGGGGAAATATCCGTAATGGGCGAAACCATGCCCGAACATGACTTCGGACATGAGGGCGGCGGCTTCGAGTTCAACGAATTTCAATTTCATGCGCCCGCCATAGCCGAGCTTGACGCCCGCGCCAAGCGCTCACACATCGGCCCTGCGTGCAAAGCCTTGGTTTCACCCCCCCGCAAAGGGTAGTCTTGCCAAAACGAGCGAACCGCCCGAGGCAGAAGTGACCCGAAAACCACAAAGCGACAACAGCGCTGGCGCACCTGTGACCCTGCGGCGCAAACGCAAGAGCGGGCCAGATCGCCCAAGATCTCGGCTGCAGCGCGGGGCGGCGGGGCTACGCCGCTGGGTCATGCGCGCCATGGTCTTTGGTCTGGCGCTCCTAATGGGCTGGATCATCGCCTATGGCTTTGTCGCGGTCCCGACGACCGCCCATATGATTGGTGAAGACCGCCGCTTGGGCTCTGTCCGCTACACATGGATGGACATGTCCGATATCTCTGTCCATCTCCAGCGCGCCGCAGTCGCCGCCGAAGATGCGAATTTCTGCCTGCATTGGGGCTTTGACATGGCCGCGATCCGTGACGCCATCGCGGCGGGTGCGACACGCGGCGGGTCAACCATCAGCCAGCAAACCGTCAAGAACGCCTTTCTGTGGCATGGGCGAAGCTGGCCGCGCAAAGCGATGGAGGCGGCGATCACCCCGGTGGTCGAGTTGATCTGGTCCAAGCGCCGCATCTTGGAAGTTTATCTCAACATCGCCGAGTTCGGGCCAGGCATCTTCGGTGCCGAAGCGGCAGCGCGGCATCATTTCGGCGTTTCCGCCGCGGATCTGACCGCGCGCCAAGCGGCACTTTTGGCAGCCGTGCTGCCCAACCCGCGCGACCGCAATGCCAGCGCCCCCACCGACCAGCTAAGGGCGCGCGCGCGCGCCATCGCCGATGGGGCCGCAACCATCGCCGCAGATGGTCGCGATAGCTGCTTTGCGAATTGAAATCGGAGGGGTTTTCGCGCCATAGAGAGGCAACCCAAAACGGATCGAGCATTGCAATGGCGCGTCTCTATCACTTCGCCCTGTCCCCCTTCTGCCGCAAGGTCCGGCTTGTGCTGGCCGAAAAGCGGATCGAAGTTGAATTGATCGACGAGAAATATTGGGAACCCACGACCGAATTCTTGCGCCGCAACCCGGCGGGCAAAGTGCCTGTGCTGAAGATCGACGGCATGATGCTGACCGAGTCGAGCGCGATCTGCGAATATCTCGAAGAAACCCGCCCAGAGCCGCCGCTTTTCCCCGCCGATCCCAAAGCGCGGGCCGAGGTGCGGCGCTTGATCAATTGGTTCGACGACAAATTCCATCACGAGGTCACAGCCAATCTTGTCTATGAGCGGGTGAACAAAAAGATCATGCGCGCGGGCTATCCCGATGGCAAAGCGGTCAAAACCGGCGCGCAGCAGATCAAGTATCACCTCGACTATATGGCGTGGCTTCTCGATCACCGCCGCTGGCTGGCGGGCGATGCGATGACGATGGCCGATTTCACCGCTGCCGCGCATCTGTCCTGCCTCGATTATATTTCGGATGTGGATTGGAACCGCTCCGAGGTGGTCAAGGAGTGGTATTCCAAGGTGAAATCGCGCCCTGCCTTCCGCTCGATCCTCGCCGACCAGATCCCCGGCTTCATCCAGCCGCCCCATTACGCGAACCTCGACTTTTGAGTGATCTCAAACATGCCCTTTTGACCGAGGCCCGCGCGGCGGGTTTTGCCAAGATGGGCATATGCCGACCCGATGCGATCCCCGAGGCGCGCACGCGCTTGGCTGATTTCGTTGCTGATGGGCGCCATGGCCAGATGGGCTGGATGGCCGAGCGCATGACGTGGCGCGCTGATCCAAGCGCGCTGTGGCCCGATGCGAAATCGGTCATCATGCTGGCCGAACCCTACACCCCCGATGATGACCCGCTGGCCGCCCTTGAGCGGCAAGACCGCGCCACCATCAGCGTCTATGCGCGCAACCGCGATTATCATGATCTGGTCAAAAAGCGGCTCAAGCGGGTGGGGCGTTGGCTCCTTGACCAAGCGCCGGGCCACGAGATCAAGGTTTTCGTCGATACCGCCCCGGTGATGGAAAAGCCTTTGGCGCAGGCAGCTGGCCTTGGCTGGCAGGGCAAGCATACCAACCTTTTGTCGCGCGATCTTGGCAACTGGTTCTTTCTAGGCGCGATCTTTACCACCGTCGATCTGCCCCCCGATGCGGCGGAGGATGAGCATTGCGGCAGTTGCACCGCCTGCCTCGATATCTGCCCGACGGCGGCGTTCCCTGCACCCTATCAACTCGATGCGCGGCGCTGCATCTCCTACCTGACCATCGAGCATAAGGGGCCGGTCGACCGCGATCTGCGCGCGCTAATGGGCAACCGGATTTACGGCTGCGACGATTGTCTGGCGATCTGCCCTTGGAACAAATTCGCCCAAACGGCCACCGAACTACGCTATGCCGCGCGCCCCGAACTGGTCAGCCCAAGGCTGAAGGATCTGGCCGCACTTGATGATACCGCCTTCCGCGCGCTGTTTTCGGGCAGCCCGATCAAGCGCATCGGGCGCGACCGTTTCGTGCGCAACGTGCTATATGCGATTGGCAATTCCGGCGATGCGCAGTTGATCCATGCAGCCCAGCGCCTTGTGGATGATCCAGATGAGGCCGTGGCCGATGCCGCGCGCTGGGCAATGGAGAGGTTGCAATGAAGCTGTTGATCTTCGGCTATGGCTATAGCGCGCGTTATCTGGTGGCGGAACTTGCGCCCGCACCCGGAACAGTGCGCATCACCATGCGCAGCACCGACAAGGCCGCGCAGGCGGCCGCAGAGGGGCTGGTGCCGCGCATCTTTCCCGGCACCGACATGGCCGATGATATCGCTTGGGCGAGCCATATCCTGATCACTGCCGGGCCCGAGGATGGGCAAGACCCCGTGTTGGCCCATGCCCGCCATGCCATCGCCGCCCATGCCAAGCGGCTCGATTGGGTTGGCTATCTGTCCACAACCGGGGTTTACGGCGATCATGGCGGCGGATGGGTGGATGAGGCGACACCGCTCACCCCCACGACCGAGCGGGGCCGCGCGCGGGTGGCAGCCGAGACCGCATGGATGGACCTTTTCCATCAGCATAGCCTGCCGCTGCATATCTTCCGACTGGCGGGCATCTACGGGCCGGGGCGGGGACCGTTCGAAAAGGTCCGCGATGGCACGGCGCGACGGATCATCAAGCCGGGTCAGGTCTTTTCCCGCATCCATGTGGAAGATATCGCCCAAGTGCTGATCGCTTCGATGAACTGGCCGCATCCTGGCGCGATCTACAACCTGTGCGATGACGATCCTGCGCCGCCGCAAGATGTGATCGCGCATGCAGCCACGCTTTTGGGTTTGCCGCTTCCGCCCGAGATGCCCTTCGACCAAGCCAAGTTGAGCCCGATGGCCGCCAGCTTTTACGCCGAATCAAAACGCGTCGATAACCGCCGGATCAAAGCCGACCTTGGCGTGCGCCTGCGCTACCCTGATTACCGCGCCGGTCTGGCCGCTCTCTTGGCCCAAGAGCGATAAAAATCGCCTCTAAACAGCTTCAAGAATTTGCGCTAGAACGTCACAAAACAATGATAAGAGCAGCGTCATGGGCACCCTTTTCACACGGCGATCGACGTTATTTTTTCTGCTTGCGGCGGGGGTGACCTCTGCTTGCGCGAAGCCGAAATTCGAAAGCTATTCCGGCCCCGAAGTGACCCGGATCGAGGTGCATAAATCCACCCGGCGGTTGTATTTGCTCCATCATGATCAGGTCTTGCGCGGCTATGATGTCGATCTGGGGTTCGCCCCGGATGGTCACAAGTCCCAAGAGGGCGATGGCCGCACGCCCGAGGGGCGTTATTACATCGACCGGCGGAACCCAAACAGCGCCTTCTACCTCTCGATCGGGATCAGCTACCCCAATACAGCCGACCGCGCCCAAGCCGTGACGCGCGGTGTCGATCCAGGTGGCGATATCTTCATCCACGGCACGCCACGCGCGTTTCGCAGGGCGCGTGATTGGACGGCCGGCTGCATCGCCGTGACCGATCGTGAAATGCGCGAGATCTACGGCATGGTGCCGATGCGCACGGTGATCGATATCTTTCCCTGAACGGGATTAGCTGGCCCGCACGATACCGCCGTCACCCGCGACCAAGGTCCACCAGATCTTGCCCGAAGGTTCTTGGAAAAAGGCCACGCCAAGGTCGCGCGCCGAAGGGTCAACGATAACCGAACGCGTATCGGCCCGCGCCATCCAGGCGGCGATGGTCTCGAGTTCCGATTCATAGGTCTCGGAAATCGCCTCACCCAGAACAGCGCCGCGATATCCCGCGGCGCGGGCCCGATCGATGGGCGACGAGCCATCCGAGCCGAAATGCCAAGGGCGGTTCTGTACCGCCATATCGCGCGCATGTGTGGCCGCGGCGGCGGTCAATTCCGCGTTCAACCGCAAAGCTGGCGCACCCGCCGCTGCGCGCAGCGCATTCACACTGTCGAGCATGCGAAACTGCACATGGGCGGTATCGGAGGGATCGATGCGATAGATGACCGGCGCCGTGCGCCCATCTGGGCCGGATGGGATTTGCGGTGGCGGCGCGGCGACGCATCCGGCCAAGACCAGCGCCAGCATGGGCCAGGTGAAAAAGGAAAACCGGATACGCATCATCATAACGCCCATGATTTAACGAAAAACTGTTGTGAATCCGTTTACAACTCAACTTGCGGCGAATTGCTGCCCAAGAACCACATGCGTTGCCAAATCGACGCAAGGCCGCGTCACATTTCGCTAATTCGTGTTATCTTTCGCGCAAGAGGCCGTATAGGCTCAATCGACATGAGGCAGGAATGACCGATTTTGACCCACCGGGGCTGGGCCGGCGCGCTGTTCTGGGCGGCATGGCCAGCATCTTGGCAAGCCCCGCTCTTTCACAGGCGACACCGGGATCGACAGAATTCGAAACACCCGTTGAACAAGGCGCGCGGCGCAATATTTCAAGCTTTCGGGCCTTGGATTGGCGGCCTTACTTCACCGACACCCAAAATGGCGCGATCTTGGTCGATCTGACCTCGCGCGTGCTGCATTTCTGGAGCGCGGATCGCAGCATCTATCGCCTTTACCCCACCTCCGTGCCGATGAGCGAAGACCTGACGCGGCGCGGTCGGACCGAGATTACACGAAAAGTTGAAGGACCATCTTGGAGCCCGACCCCCGCCATGCGGCAGCGTAACCCGGAATGGCCCGATTTCGTGCCGCCGGGGCCGGATAACCCCTTGGGGACACACGCCCTACATCTAAGTTGGCAGTATTATCGCATCCACGGCACCCATGACACGCGAAAGATAGGGCGAAGATCGTCGAATGGATGCGTGGGCCTGTACAATCACCACATCGGCGAGCTCTACGCGCTGACCCGGATCGGTACGCAGGTGTTGCTAATTTGACGACAACGCGCCAATCCTGTTGTACGTGCGCTTGTGGGCACATTGCATTGCAACGTCTTTGCTGCTTATACAATTTGCACGAGGTACAGTCTTAGGTGCCCCGACCTTGCGCATGTCGCGTGAAACGGGGCGTATCTTGGAGGATACAATGAAGAAACTCGCTCTCGCTGCTGCTCTTTCGATGGTCGCCACTGGCGCTTTCGCGGGCGGCGTTGCTGGCTCGGCAGTCGCACCCGTCGTCATCGCAGAAGATACATCTTCTTCGGCCGGCGGCATCCTGGTCCCGGTTCTGGCGCTCATCTTGATCGCCGCAGCCGTTGCTGCGAACGACTGATCCGATTGTCATCGACAGTTAGGAAAGGGCGGTCCGGTTTCGGGCCGCCTTTTTCGTTTCAGCTATCCAATCCAGCCTCGGCGGCGATCTCGGCGCGGGATTTGCGCGCGCGATCGGTCGCGGATTTCAACTGACCGCAGGCTGCCATGATATCTTCGCCACGCGGTGTGCGAATGGGGCTGGCATAGCCCGCCTTGTAGACGATATCGGCGAACCGTTCGATCCGCTCCCAGTCCGAGCGCTGATAGGGCGCGCCGGGCCATTCGTTGAAGGGGATCAGGTTGATCTTGGCGGGGATGCCCGCGATCAGCTTGACCAGCCGCCGCGCATCCTCGTCGCTGTCGTTCACATCCTTAAGCATCACATATTCAAAGGTGATTCGCTCGGAATTGCTCGCCTTGGGATAGGCACGCAGCGCATCGAGCAATTCCGCGATGTTCCAACGCTTGTTGATCGGCACAAGCTTGTCGCGCACCGCATCGGTGGTGGCGTGAAAGCTAATCGCCAGCATGCAGCCAATCTCATCGGCGGTGCGTGCGATCTCGGGCACCACGCCCGAGGTCGATAGCGTAATGCGCCGACGGCTCAGCGCGATGCCCTCACCATCCATGGCGATCTTCATCGCGTCGCGGACATTGTCGAAATTATAAAGCGGCTCACCCATGCCCATCAGCACGATGTTGGAAATCAGCCTTGGGCGTTCGCCCATGCCTTCGCCGGGTTCGGGCCACTCACCCAGATCATCGCGTGCCATCATGACCTGACCGATAATCTCGCCTGCGGTCAGGTTGCGCACCAGTTTTTGTGTGCCGGTATGGCAGAACGAACAGGTCAAGGTGCAGCCGACCTGGCTGGAAATGCACAGCGTGCCGCGATCCACCTCGGGGATATAGACGACCTCGACCTCGTGGCCGCCGGCGATCCGCACCAGATACTTCCGCGTCCCATCAGCCGAGATATCGCGGCGCACCACCTCGGGCAGTTCGATCACGAAATGCTGGGCCAGCTCCGCACGATAGCCCTTGGCTAGATTGGTCATCACCTCGAAATCGCGCGCGCCCCAAATATAGATCCATTGCCAGATCTGGGTGACCCGCATCTTTGCCTGTTTTTCCGGGGTTCCCGCCGCCATCAGCGCGGCGCGCATGCCATCGCGCGTCAAGCCGATCAGATTGACCGGCCCTTCGGGCAGCTTGCGCGGAATGGTCAAAACATCCTGCGTGATGGGCGCAGAGGCGGACATAGGCGTATTCCTTTGTGGACCCGCGCCAGATACAGGCATTAGACGCCCCTGCAAAGGGATTTGCGTGCTGACCAAGCGCAGGCCGCGGGTTTAGCCTGAACAGCGTGTCTCGGCATCCTCGACCGCGGCGGTAAAGCCCAGAAGCGAGAATGTATCTTGCGTCTGGGTGCCACGGCTGGAACGCGCGGTCAGAACCGCATCAGCGCCCCGCTTCATCGCCGTGATGATCCGCTGATCATCTTGCGGAGAAGCGGCCCATGCCATCTCACCATCGGTGAACAGCTCAAAGCTGGTGTCACCGATCCGCATGGTCACGGTCGAGCCATCAGCAAAGGGATAGCCACCGGTGAATGAGACCTCACCCAGCCGCTCTTGCCCGGGCCAAAAGCTGACGAACATCAAGATCTCGCCGCGGTTGACCGACACAACGCGCCCGTCGCGGGTGTTGACCGTTTCGCGCGGCATCGACACCACCCAGCATTGCGTAGGGTTGTCTTCGACGAAAACAGACCAATCCGTCTGCGCGCTGACGCGATTTGTAGAGGTTTCTTGTGCCAAGGAAGGAACAGCCGCAACCGCCAGAACCGCCCCCGCCAGAATACCGAACAGCCAGTGTTTCATATGTTTCAGAGCCTCCGCCCCATCTGCCTCTGGTCTGCGCCCACTTTTTGGTTCACGTAAATGGGGGGCGGCAAACCTTATCGTGCATGAACCTAAAGGAAACCGCGCCGCAGAAAAAGCCCCGGCAGCGGAAAATCGCCGGGTCGTGAAGCAAAGAGAGATATGAAAATGAACGCGGAGCGGTTGGTCGAGGTCTGGCGGGGTGATTTTTGCGAAAGCGTCCATCACGGTCATGTCGCGGTCTGGCATGCCGATGCCGGGCTGATCTGGGGTTTGGGCGATGTCGCGGGGATGGTTTTGCCGCGTTCTTCTTCCAAGATGGTGCAAGCCCTGCCGCTGATCGAAAGCGGCGCGGCCGATGCCTATGGGTTGACCGAGGCGCATCTGGCGCTGGCCTGCGCCTCGCATCAAGGGGCGGTTGTCCACACCGAGATGGTCACCCGTTGGCTGGCCGATCTGAACCTGTCGGAAAGCGATCTACGCTGTGGCGTGCAATGGCCCAATGACCTCCCCGCGCGCGACGATCTGATCTGCACCCATTGCGGCCCGGACCAGCGACACAACAATTGTTCGGGCAAACATTCGGGCTTTCTCACGCTCACCAAGCATCTCAAGGCCGGGCCAGAATACATCGACCCCGATCACCCGATCCAGCGCGCAATCAAATCCGCATGGGAGGATGTGACCGACGCGGCCACACCGGGTTATGGCATCGACGGCTGCTCGGCCCCCAATTTCGCATCAAGCCTGTCGGGCTTTGCCCGCACGCTGGCCATGTTCGCCGCCGCCCAAGACGGTGTTGATGCGCGCCAATCCGCCATGGTGCGGCTGCGCAACGCGATGATGGCCCATCCGCATCTTGTGGCGGGCGAGGGGCGCGCCTGCACCAAGCTGATGCGCGTGATGGGCAACCGCGCCGCGATCAAGACCGGGGCCGAGGCGGTTTTCGCCGCGATCATTCCCGAACATCGCATCGGCGTGGCGCTCAAGATCGCCGATGGCAGCACCCGCGCCTCCGAGGCGGTGATTACCCAGATCCTTGGCGCGCTGGGCGTGATCGACCCCGCCGACCCTGTCGCGCAGTCCTATACCCACGGCCCGATCCGCAATTGGCGCGCGGTCGAGACTGGCCATTATCGCCTGACCGAGGCTGTCACCCGCTGGCGACCCTGAGCCCCGCCACCATCGCGCCCTCGGGCGGTGCATAGCGGCCAATGGCGGCAAGCAACTGCGTCTTGTCGAGTGGTTTGGTCAAACATTCATCGATACCCGCGGCCAGAATCCGGGTGCGGTCACTTTCCATCGCATGGGCGGTCATCGCGATGATCGGCAAGCGTGGCAAATCAAACTTACCCTCATGGGCGCGCACCGCGCGCGCCAAGGCCAAGCCATCCATCTCGGGCATGGAAATATCGGTCAAGATCAGGTCGGGCCGCGCGCGATGATAGCTTTCAAGGCAAAGCGCGCCGTTCTCGACCAACTCAAGGTGCAAATCGATACTCTTCAGCATGGCGCGAAAAACCAGCTGGTTTGTTTTGTTATCTTCGGCGGCCAGCACATGGAGCCTGCGCTTGGGCGGTGCTGCCAATGCGATGGCGGGTGCAGTTTCGACCAAGCACGCCGGATCACATCCAAACACAAGCGACAGCCCAAAGGACGAGCCCACGCCCAAGCGCGACTCAAGCCAGATTTCCCCTCCCATCAGCACCACAAGCTGCCGCGTGATCGCCAGCCCAAGCCCTGTGCCATCGAAACGACGTGTCGCCTGCGCCTCCACCTGATTGAACTCGCCGAAGATATGGCTTTGCATCTCGGGCGCGATGCCGATGCCCGTATCTTCGACCACGATCCTGACAGGCAAGAGCGCGGACTGTTTGGGATCTGGTACGCCGACCGCGCGCACCGTGACATGGCCAGATTCGGTGAATTTCACCGCGTTGCCGATCAAGTTGGTCAAGATCTGCCGCACCCGACCCGGATCACCGATCAGCCGCGCAGGCAAGAACATGTCATAATCGAGGATCAGCCGGAGATCCTTGCCCTCAAGACCCGGCCGC